>VGRA01000045.1 GCA_016875515.1 Deltaproteobacteria bacterium
CATGGTGCGCCCACCGCCCTGCAGCACGGCGTGTCCCCGCGTGCAGAGCAGGATCTGCGGCCCGGACGAGGACAGCGTGGCGCCTTCCCCTGCATGCAGCCGGGAGAGGCGGAAGTCCGCCGCGTCCGTCGGGTAATGCCACTCCGCCCCCTCGCGCAGGGGCTTCAGCGGGACGGGCGGGACGGGGGAGAAGTCCAGCACCGCCAGCAATTCCGGCACGTCCACGTGCTTGCGCGTCAGCCCGCCGCGCAGGACGTTGTCGGAGCTCGCCATCAGCTCCACGCCCGTTCCCTCCAAGTACGCGTGGAGGTTGCCGGCAGGCAGGTAGAGCGCCTCTCCGGGCGCCAGGCGCACCCGGTTCATCAGCAGCGCCACGATGATCCCCACGTCCCCAGGGTACAGTCCGGCCATCCGCACGGCCCACGACGCCTCGGCCTCCCAGCCGGACGGGGGGCGCGTGCGGCACGCCTCCACCACGGCCGCAACCAGGGTCTCCCGCTCCTGCGCCACGAGCCCGAAGAGCCAGGTCCACGCGCCGCGCAGCGCCGCATGAGCGGGGGCCTGTTGGAGCTGGGAGAGCAGCCCGTCCAGCCCGGGAAGGGCCAGCGCCTCCAGCAGCCCCAGCGTCCCCGCTACCTCGCGGAAGCCATATAGCGCTTCGAAGGGACCGAGCGCGCAGAGGATCTCCGGCTTGTGGTTGCTGTCCTTGTAGTTGCGGTGCGGGGCCCCGAGCGGGATGCCGGCGCGCTCCTCCGCGGCGAAGCCCGCCTCCGCCCGTGCGCGCGAGGGGTGCGCCTGGAGTGACAGCGGCTCTGCCGCGGCGAGCACCTTCATCAAGAAAGGCAACTTCCCGCCGAACCGTTCCGCCACCTCCGGGCCCAGCCAGCGCCCGGGCTCCGCGTGGATGAGCCGGTCCAGCGGGACGTGCGCCCCGTCGACCTCGACCTGTGAGGGGGCGAGCGGGTGGGCGCCCATCCAGAGCTCCGCCTCGGGCCCCGGAGAAGGGGAGTTGCCTCCGCGGAGCGCTGCGAGCGCCGTCCGGGAGCCCCACGCATATGGCTGCACCACGTTCCGCATCCGGTACATGGATCAGCACCTCGCCACGAACGACGCGAGGGCCTCGTTGACCAACGCCGGCTTCTCCACGTTGGGCAGGTGCCCCGCGCCCGGCACCTGCACCAGCACCGCACCCGGCACCAGCTCCGCCATCTGCCGGGCACGGTCCGGCGGTGTCACCACGTCCTGCTCGCCCACCATCACCAGCAGCGGCCCGCCGTAGCGGTGCAGCACGTCACGGCTGTCCTCGCGGACGGCCATCCCGCGCAGCGCCGCCGCCACCGCGGCCGGGGACTCGGCCCGCATGCGGTGCTCCACCTCGCGGCGTGTGTCCTCCGGGCACGCGGGGGAGAGCAGGCGCTCGAGCAGCCCGTCCACCAGGAAGGCCGTGCCCTCCTGCTCCACCCGCGCCGCGTTGACGCCCCGCGCCGCGCGCCCCGCCTCGTCGTCTGCCAGCGCCTGGGTGTCCATCAACACCAGCCCCCGCACGCGCGAGGGATCCAGCCGCAGCAGCGCCAGCGCCACGTACCCCCCCATGGAGATGCCGCCCAACACCACCCGGTCCAGCTTCAGCCGGTCCAGCGCCTCCAGCACGTCCGCGGCCATCTCCTCCATGGTCGCCGTGGCCGCCTGCGGCGAACGGCCGAAGCCGCGGAGGTCCGGTCGCACCAGCAACGCCCCCGCCGCCAGTGGGCGCTGGTCCTCGAACAGCGTGTGGCAGAAGGGGAAGGCATGCAGCAGCACCAGCGGCGTCCCCGCGCCCTCCACCGTCACGTGCAACGGCAACGCGCCCATCAGAACCACCCCTTCCGCCGGAACCAGGCCAGCATCCCCAGCGGGAGCAGCACCACGCAGGTGACGACGAAGGCCAGGTACTCGCGGCGGGACAGCACGTCGAAGTTCTGGCCGAAGAAGCCGGTCAGGAAGGTGAGCGGGAGGAAGATGGTGGCAATCACGGTCAGTTGCTTGCTGATGTCCCCCGTGCGCATGGCCACCATGGAGATGTAGGCGTCCAACACGTTGCCCAGGATCTCTCGCGCGGCGTCGATCTGTTCGTGCAGCCGGATGAGGTGATCGTGCACGTCGCGGAAGTAGAGCGTGGTCCGCTCCTGCACGTGGGGCATGCCCGGCCGGGCGAGCAGCGCCAGAACGTCCCGCTGGGGTGAGAGCACCCGCCGGAGCGCCACCAGCTGCCGCTTCGCGGAGAACAGGCGGAGCTGCATGCCCGGTTGCACGCCCTCGAAGACCACGTCCTCCAGCCCGTCCACCACCTCGTTGATCCGCTCCACGAGCGGGAAGTCCGAGTCCACCAGCGCGTCCGCGATCAGGTAGGCAAGGTGGTCCGCGCCGCGCCCCAGCGTCCCCGCGGGGTCCTTCGTCACCCGCGCGCGCAGCGCCTTTATGGACGCCATGCGGCCGTCATGTACGGTGATGACCCAGTCCGGGCCCAGGAACAGGTGGAGTTCCTTCAGTTCCAGCTCCAGGTCCGCGCGGTCCGGCTTTGCCTCGAAGCCGTGGAGCACCAGGAACAGGTGTCCCTTGAACTCCTCCAGCTTGGGCCGCTGGTCCAGGTGCAGGCAGTCCTCTACGGCCAGCCGGTGCAGCCCGAAGGTAGGCGCAAGGTGCTGCAGGGTGGCCTCGTCCGGCGCCACCACGTCAATCCAGCGGAGCCCCTCGCGGCCGGCGAGCCCCAGCTCCCCTGTCTCCAGGGTGCCGCCTGCGGACAGGTGGTGCACGGTGACGGTGGGCATGTGGCCCAGTCCGTAGAGCATCCCCCCGCGGAAGTCGAGGTGCACGCGGTATCCGGATCCCGGCTAGGGTATCGCCCCTCGTGGACGCTTCCCTCACCGTGACCTTGACGCCCGCACTCCAGAACGTCATCGCCCGCCTGCCGGAGCCGGTCTTTGCCGAGCGGCTCGGCGCGGTCTACCTGGCCTGCAGCCGAGCGCTGGGGCGCCTCCATGATCTGGACCTCTCCCGGTTCGAGCGCTCAGCCGTGCGGGGCTCGCCCGACCATCAACTCTGGGACGAGCTGGGCGCGCTCATTTGCGGAACGCTGGACGAGGTGAACGCCGTCCTCTCCGAGGTCCAGTCCCACTTCCCGCTGGAGGCCCCCCGCGCCATTCCCTCCGCGCTCGCCGAGGCGCTGGAGACGCCTGGGCCGCTCACCGCGCCGCTGCTCCAGGCGCTGAAGACCGCCGAGGCCGAGCGCCACGTCCGCGCCGTGGAAACGCTGCTCGCGCTCGAAGTCTCCCGCATGGGCGAGCGCTTCAAGGGGCCACGTCACGGGATGGACCGCTGGACGGTGCTCGCGGACATCCAGGCGTTCCGGGCCCGCTTCCGCCTCCTGGTGATCGACCTCGTCCACGGCAGCGCCCGCGTCTTCGCGCCCCTCGCCCGGCAGGACGTCATCCCTGGGCAGGCCGAGGAACTCCGGGATTCGCTGCTGCTGCGCGAGAAGCTCGCGGACCTCTGCCGCGCCACGTGGGCCCACTACGAGGACTTCAGCCGCGCCGAGACAGACCCGCTTGCCAGCCTGCTGCAGTTGCGGGGTGACGTCGAGACCTTCGAGCGGACCCCCGCGTGGCCGCTTCTGCGCGCGCAGGACAAGCGCTCCCTGCTGGAGGCCCAGTCCGAGCTGGAGCGCCTCATCTCCCACCCGGACCTGCCGCGGGACGACGCTGCGTCCTTCCTCCGCCGCACCGCGCTGGTGACCGAGACCTTCCTTCGGGTGAACCACCGCGAGGGGCTGCTGGCCCATGACCGCGCCCTGCGCGCCCGCGTCCTCTCCCGCCTCGCGCCCTTGGAGGCGCTCTTCCTCCAGGGGGCCAGCCACGCCGGCGTGGCGCTCGCGGACGCCCTCCATCAGGCGCAGCCGCTCTACGGGCGGGACCCGCTGCTGGACCTGCTCCTGCGCCGGGCCCGCCAGCGGGGCCTCGCCGGTCTCACCCCCGCGCAGCAGGCGGGCGAGCTCGCCAAGTTGCGCGAGCTGCTCTCTGCCGTGCACGTCCCCTGACTCCCGGAGCGTTCTGGTCCACATGGGCAGCATCGTCCGTCTTGAACTCGCCCCGGGACTCGCCCGGCACCTCCGCGCCGGCCATCCGTGGGTCTTCCGCAAAGGGCTCCAGCACCCGCCGCGCATCCCCGCCGGGAGCGTGGTGGACCTCGTGGAGAACGGCCGCTTCGTGGCCCGCGGCTACTACGATCCGCACTCCGCCATCTCCGTCCGCGTCCTCACCCGCGACGAGCGGCAGCCCGTGGACGCCGCGTTCTTCACCCGCCGCATCCGGGACGCGGTGGAGCGCCGGCTCGCGCTGATCGAGCTCACCGGCACGGACAGCTTCCGGCTCGTGCACGGGGAAGGGGACGAACTCCCCGGCGTGGTCGTGGACCTCTATGCCGGGTATGCCGTCCTCAAGCTGTACTCCGCGGGGCTCACTCCCTACCGCCACCTGGTGGTGGAGGGGCTCAAGGCCGCGGTGCCCGGGCTCAAGGGCGTGATCGGCCGGGACGAGGTCAGCCGGGACGACGGCGAGGAGGACGAGCGCGCCGGCAGCGGAAAGATGCTCTGGGGCCCGCCCGCCCCCGAGCTCATCCGCGCGCAGGAGCGCGGGGCGTCCTTCCTCGTGGATGCGTGGCGCGGCCAGAAGACCGGCTTCTTCCTGGACCAGCGGGAGAACCGCTCGCTCGTCCGGCGGCTCGCGAAGGGCCGTGACGTCCTCAACTGCTTCAGCTTCAGCGGCGGCTTCTCCGTCAACGCCGCGCTCGGCGGCGCCAACGCCGTCTTCTCCGTGGACCAGGACGCGGAAGCCGTCGCACTGAGCCGCCAGAACTTCACGGAGAACGGACTGCCCGCGGGCAAGCACGACTTCCTCGCCGCGGACGTGTTCGAACTGCTCACCTCCTTTAAGGAGGAGGGGCGCACCTTTGATCTCGTCATCCTGGATCCCCCCGCGTTCGCCAAGAGCCAGCGCGCGGTGGACGCCGCGCTGGACGGCTACGCCTCGCTCAACCGGCAGGCGCTCGCCGTGCTGCGGCCCGGCGGCATCCTCTGCACCGCCAGCTGCTCGGCGCGCGTGACGCCCGGGGATTTCCTGGATGCGGTGCGCGAGGGCGGCTACAAGGCCGGCGTGGACCTCACGCTGGTGGAGGAGCGCTACCAGCCGCCCGATCACCCGGTGCGGCTGCAGTTCCCCGAGGGGCGCTACCTCAAGTTCCTGGTCCTGCAGGGACGAAGTTGACGGCGGGCAGGGGGCGCGCCTAAGCCCCGCGCTCATGAAATCTCTCCGCACCTTCGCCCCCGTCCTCGCTTCGCTCCCGCTGATCGCCGGCTGCGGCGGCAGCCAGGCCCGCGTCTACCGGATCGCGCTGGATCCTTCGCCGCTCAACAACCTCCCCACCACCTGCTACCGCAACAACGCCACGCAGTATGAGAAGACCACGCTCAGCAACTACAAGGTCCAGTTCGACATCTCCGTCCTGGACAGCGTGGACGGCAAGTCCATCCTCGACATGGGCAAGCAGACCTTCTACCTCGGCCAGGCCGCCCCGGTCGTCTTGGAGGGCCCCATCGAGGGCTCGGCGAACATCTACACCGCGTCGGTGAAGAAGGAGACGCTCGCGGCCCCGAACGATCCGTTCACGGACGTCCAGACCACGGTCGTCACGGTGTCCTTCACCGAGCTGGGCGCGGTGGCGCGGGGCACCCTGGCGCTCCGCAGCGAGTACAGCTGTACCAATTGCACCAACAACAACAACAAGGTGGCCAAGTGCGAGGTGTCGCTGCCGTTCACCGGCCGCCAGCTCGCGTACACCAACCAGTCCACGATCAACCAAGATCCCTGACGCATGGTCACGCGGGGCCAGTTCCTCGAGCGCCCCACCTTGATCCCCGTTGGGACGGACGTCCTCGAGGGGCTGAGCCACCGGGGCGTCCGTGCCCCCGCGCTCCTCATCCTCCCGCCGGACCCGGGGCTCGGCGGGGACATGCAGCACGTCGTCGCCGCGGAGCTCACGTGGGCCGCCACCCAGGCGGGCCACGCCACCCTCCGGTTCAACCACCGTGGGGTGGGGGCCAGCCAGGGACGGCGGGGGGATTCCCATTCCCGCCTGGAGGACGCCCACGCGGCGCTCCGTCTGCTGCTGGACAACAGTGCCGCCCCCGCCGCCGTGCTTGCCGCGCTCCCGGGCGCGGGGCCGGTCGCCTTCCAGCTCGCGTCTGCCTGCCCACACGTCGTCCGCGCAATTGCGCTGGTCAGCCCCCCCTCAGTGGAGGCGCAGGACGTGGAGTCGGCGGCGGTCCCGGTCAGGACCATCCTCGGCGCACTGGATGCCTGGCACCCCTCCGGCGCGGTGCTCGCAGCCCTCACCCGCCAGGGCGGCGCGGTGGACGTTGTGGAACACGCGGACCAGCGCTTCCTCCGGAACCTGCCCCAGGTGGGCCGGGCCGTGGCGGCGCTGATGGCCGACGTTCGCGCTTGAACTTTTCTCCATTCCCGTTACGCATCCGCACCATGTCCCGGGGCCTGCTGCCCCGAGCGGAGTCCCCGTGATCCAGAAAGCCCCCTTGCTGCTCGCCCTGCTCCTGCCGCTCGCCGCCTCAGCCGAGGGGCCGCTGCCCGCCGCGCCGCGCGTGAAGGTCGTGCGCGTCTCGGAGGTGCAGGCCGCGCAGCAGGAAACCACCACCGGCTCGCTCTTCCCCTCGCGCATGCTGCCGCAGGGCTTCGAGGTGGGCGGCAAGCTCGTGGTGTCCAAGGTCGGCCGCGGAGAAACCGTCAAGGCGGGGCAGTTGCTCGGCGTGCTGGACATGGAGATCGTCAACGCGCAGGTGGCCCAGGCCTCCGCGGGGCTCGCCGCCGCCGAGGCGGGCGCGGCGCTGGCGGTGGACGTGGCTGGGCGCAACGAGAAACTGAAGGCCGAGGGGACCGTGAGCGACGTGCAGGCTCGCCAGGTGGACGCCCAGGCCCGCGCCGCGGAGGCGCAGGTGAAGGTGGCCCGCGCCGCGCTCAGCCAGGCGCAGGCCGCCCGCCGCCGGCACCAGCTCTTCGCCCAGTTCGGCGGGACGCTCGTGGAGGCCCCGGACCAGGTGGGCGGCATGGTGGGCCCTGGCACGCCCGTCTACGTCCTGCAGCAACTGGACCTCCTGCTGCTCAAGACGACCATCCCCGAGTCCATGCTGGGCGCCGTCCGTGCCGGCACGAAGGTCCGGGTGGAGAGCGTGGGCGGCGGCTCGGTCACCGACGCGGCCACGGTGAAGGTGGTCATCCCGTCCGCGGACCCCCAGTCCCGCCGCATCCCGGTGGAGATCACCGTCCCCAACAAGGACGCCCGCTTCGTGGCCAACACGCTCGCGCGCGTCACCTTCCCCCTGGGCGCGGCGCAGCAGGCCTTCCTGGTCCCCGCCACCGCGCTGGGGAGCGCCGGCGGCGAGTTCGTCCTCGCGGTGAACGGTGATCAGGTCCGCCGCGTGCGGGTGACCGTCACGCAGCGCGGGGCCAAGGAGTGCACCGTGCTGGCCGCCGAGCCGCTCCGCGAGATCGTGGACTACCCCACGCCCGGCTTGTCGGACGGGATGAAGATTGCCCGGCGGGAAGGCCAGCCGTGACGCTCTCCGACGTCTCCATCCGCCGTCCCGTCTTCACCACCATGATGAGCCTGTGCCTCATGGTGCTGGGGGCGCTCGGCCTCTCCCGCCTGGGCACGGACCTGTTCCCGGACGTCTCGTTCCCCTTCGTGATGGTCACCACCGTCTACCGCGGCGCCGGCCCGGCCGAGGTGGAGCAGCAGGTGGTCAAGCCCATCGAGGACGCGGTGGCCGGCATCAGCGGCGTGGAGAACATCCAGTCCTTCTCCCGCGAGAGCGTGGGGCTGGTGTTCGTCCAGTTCCGCCTCTCCATGAGCCTGGACCGCGCGGTGCAGGAGGTCCGCGACAAGGTCTCCGGCATCCAGCAGGTGCTCCCCCGGGACGCGGACCTCCCGCGCGTGACCCGGATCGACTTCGGCGCCGCCCCTGTCATCACCTATGCCGTCTCCGGGGACCTGCCCTCCTCGGCGCTCAAGCAGCTCATCAAGGACAAGCTGGAACCCCCCCTGGCGCAGTTTGAGGGCGTGGCGCAGGTCCGCGTGGTGGGCGGTGATGCCCGCGAGGTGAAGGTGGACCTCCACCTGGACAAGGCCAAGTCCGCCGGCATTGCCCCCGGGCAGGTGGTGGAGCGGCTGGCCATGGAGAACATGGACGTCCCCGCGGGGCGCCTGGACCTGGGGCCCCGCGAGCTCAACGTCCGCTCGCTCGGCCAGTTCAAGTCCGTGGAGGAGATCCGCAAGCTCCCCGTCCAGCGCAACCAGGCTGGATCCCAGGTACGGTTGGAGGAGATCGCCACCATCTCGGACGGCAGCGCCGACAAGCGCACCATTGCCCGCCTCAACGGCAGCGAGTCGCTGGTGCTGGAGATCATCAAGCAGCCCGGCTCCAACACCGTGGAGGTGGCCCGTGCCGTCAAGGAGTTGATGGCCAAGCAGGGGCCCGCGCTGGGCAACGGCTTCAAGGCCTCGGTCCTGATCGACCAGTCCGTGGACGTCCAGGAGAACGCCCACGAGGTGTGGGTGGCGCTCATCTTCGGCGGACTCATGGCCGTGGTGATCATCCTTATCTTCCTGCTGGACCTCCGCGGCACCCTCATCTCCTCGCTTGCGCTTCCCACCTCCGTCGTCGGCACGTTCTTCGTCATGTACGTGCTGGGCTACACGCTCAACCAGATGACGCTGCTGGCGCTCTCGCTCGCCATTGGCCTGCTGATCGACGACGCGGTGGTGGTCCGCGAAGCCATCACCCACCGGCTGGAGAAGGGGGAACACCCACGCTCTGCTGCCGCCAACGGCACCCGGGACGTGTACCTCGCAGTGCTCGCCACCACGCTGTCGCTGGTGGCCGTGTTCGTCCCGGTGGCGTTCATGCCGGGGCTGGTGGGACAGTTCTTCAAGCAGTTCGGCCTCACCATCTCCGCCGCGGTGCTGCTGTCCCTCTTCGTCTCATTCACCCTCGATCCCATGCTGTCCGCGCGCTTCTCCAAGGCGCGCAAGCACGACCACGACGGCACCCGCAACGAGAACGCCGTGGCGCGGGTCCTCCGGCAGGGCTTCGAGGCCATGGAGCGCGGCTACGCGCGGATGCTGGCGTGGACCCTGGCCCACAAGTGGGCCACCGGCCTGCTCACCGTGCTGTCCATTGCCGCCTCGCTCTACGCCGCACGGGGCCTGGGCAATGACTTCATGACCCCCATGGACCGCTCGCAGATCATCGTGGAGTTGACGCTGCCCGAGGACGCCAGCATTGCCGAGTCCACCGCCCGCGCCGTGGAGGCGGAGCAACTGCTCCGCACATTCCCGGACGTGGTGGGTATCTACACGCTCGTGGGCGCGGGGCCGGACGGCCTCAACGGCAAGCCCAACAAGGCGCGCATGCGCGTGCTGCTCAAGGCCCGGAAGGAACGTTCGCTCAGCCTCGCCGGAGTGAAGGACGCCTTCCGCGTCCGCTTGGGGGAGGCACTTCCCGCCACCCAGGTGGCGCTCATCGATCCCCCGGACATCGAGGGGGTGGGGGACTTCTTCCCCGTCATGGTCTACGTGATGGGGCCAGACCTGGAGACGCTCACCCGCGAGGCCGAGCGCATTGGCCAGGTGCTCCGCGACATCCCGGGCACCCGGGACATCCGCGTGGTCAGCAACCCGCCGCGGCCGGAGGTGTCCATTGCCGTGGACCGGGCGCGCGCGCAGGACTCCGGCATCTCCGCCGCCGGGCTGGGGATGCAGCTGCGGCTGGCGCTCAACGGGCAGGTGGCCGGCAAGCTGCGTGAAGGGATGGAGGAAACGGACATCGTCGTTCGGCTCGCCGAGTCCGATCGCGGCACGCCGGAGGCCCTCCGCCAAATGGAGATCTTCACCCCCACCGGGCTGCGAGCCGTGCAGGACGTGGCAAGCGTGGAGATGAAGGACGGCCCCTCCGTCATCGAGCACTTCAACCGGCAGCGGCGCGTGACGGTCATCGCCAGCATCGACGACCGCACCGCCTCCCTCGGCGTCGTCGCCCCCAGGCTTAAGCAGGCCCTGCAGGAGGCGCCGCCCCCGCCTGGCTACGGCGTCTTCTACGACGGCCAGATGAAGATGCTGGACGAGCAGAACTCCGCCTTCGCCTGGGTGTTCATCCTCGCGCTGGTGTTCATGTACATGGTGCTCGCCTCGCAGTTCGAGAGCTTCAAGCACCCGTTCACCATTCTCATGTCCGTGCCGCTCGCGCTCATCGGCGCGCTGCTCGGGCTGGTGGTCACCGGCTTCAGCCTGACGCTCGGCGCCATGATCGGCGTCATCCTGCTGATGGGGCTCGTCACCAAGAACGCCATCCTGCTCGTGGACCAGGCGCTGCAGAACCTGCGCGCAGGGGACTCGCTGGACTTGGCGCTGGTTCGCGCCGGCCCCCGCCGCCTCCGCCCCATCCTGATGACCTCCGTCGCCATGGCCATTGGCATGGTGCCCACCGCGGTGGGACGCGGGCAGGGGTTCGAGTTCCGCGCCCCCATGGCCATCTCCGTGATCGGCGGCGTCATCACCTCAACGTTCCTCACCCTGTTCGTGGTGCCGCTCGTCTTCGCCGTCTTCGAGAAGCTCACCCCGCCGTCCCTCCGCATCCGCAAGTCGGAGGACGGCCCGGGCGAGCAGCCCCGCAGCGGCACTTCCCACGAGGAGGCGGCATGATGTTCCCATCCCGCAGGTCGCTCGCCGCGCTCGCCGCCACGCCTCTGATGTGGGGCGGGAGCGCCCTCGCCCAGGCCCCGGCGCGGCGTGCCGTGTCGTTCCAGGAGTCCCTCCAGCTGGCCGCCAGGCACAGCCCGGATCTCAAGGCCGTCCGCGCCCAGGCCGAACAGGTGGATGCCAAGGCCGGCCTCGTCTACGCCGCCGTGCTGCCCGAGGTGAACCTCACCGGCAGCTACGTCTACACCACGGCCGAGGCGAAGTTCGACGTGGGGCAGATGATCTCCGGGATCCTGCCCGCCGTGG
>VGRA01000046.1 GCA_016875515.1 Deltaproteobacteria bacterium
CGGGGAGGTGCTGACGCTCGCCGGCACGCCTGCCCTGCACCTGCGCGTGCTCCACACCCCCGGCCACGCGCGCGGCCACGTCTGCCTGGTGGACGAGTCCTCGCGGGCCGCGGTGGTGGGGGACATGGTGGCCGGGCAGGGGACCATCGTCATCGATCCACCCGAGGGGGACATGGCAGACTACCTGGCGCAACTGCGGCGGCTCCGGGACGACCCCGTGGGTGCGCTGTGCCCCGCCCACGGGCCGGTCATCCCGGACGGGCCGGGCAAGCTGGAGGAGTACCTGCGCCACCGCGAGCAGCGCGCCGCACTCGTGCTGGAGGCCACTCCGGAGGCAGGCGCCACGCTCGCTTTCATCACCGCTGCCGCCTACGCGGACACGCCGTCCTTCCTCCACCCCGTTGCAGAGCGGAGCGCGGAGGCCACCCTGCGCATGCTGCAGGCGGCCGGGAAGGTGGCGCAGGAAGGGGAGCGCTACCGGCGGGTGCCGTGCTAGGCACCGGCACCCCTTCCGCCATGTTCCCGCCGCCCTTCGCCTCGAGCCCGCCGCGCGTGACGCTCACCAACGGCTTCTCGGACGCGTTCGACAACGCGGTGGCCACCGCGCGCACCTGCTACAACAGCCGCGTCATCACGACCGAGGAGGTGCGCAAGGACGCACCCGCCCGGGAGCTGCGGGACCGCATTGCCCGGGAGACGTACGCCGCGGGGCACCACACCACGCTGCAGCACGCCACGTTCCAGTTCGCGCTGGAGAACGTGAGCCGGCAGGTCATCTGGTCCTTGCTGCACGCCCACCCCTTCTACAACTCCGAGCAGGTGAGCCAGCGGTACGTGGAGGTGAAGCCCGGCAACGTGGTGGTGCCCGCGCTGCCGCCCGAGGCGGACGCCCTCTACCGCGCCACGGTGGAGCGCCAGATGCGCGCCTACCGGGACCTCATCCAGCTGCTCACGCCGCGCGTGTCCGAGGCCTTCTACGCCATCTTCCCCGGGCGCCGGCGCACCCCGGAGAAGTGGGCGCTCTCCATCAAGAAGCGCTGCCAGGAGGTTGCCCGGTACGTCCTGCCCGTTGCCACCTTCGCGCACCTGTACCACACGGTCTCTGGACTCACGCTGCACCGCTACCACCGGCTGTGCGGCCAGTTGGACGTTCCTGCAGAGGCGAGGCTGCTCGTGCAGGGGATGGTGGACGCGGTCCGCCAGGTGAACCCGCTGTTCTTCCGGGACGTGGAGGACCCGCTCCCGCTGGAGGCCACGCTGGAGTACCGCGCCCTGTCCGAGTCGGGCCGGCTGGAGGTCCGCGGGGAGTCCGCGCGCGCCTTCCTGCAGGAGTTCGACGCGGGGCTCGGGCCGCTGAGCTCGAAGCTCGTGGACGGCTCGGTCCACGCCACGGCCAGCGTGGCGGCCGGGGTGCGCGCGGTGCTGGGGCTGACGCGCGGCGCGCTGTCCGACGAAGCGGCCATTGACCGCGTGCTGTCCCCGAAGCTGAACCCCTACCTGGGCGAGTCGCTCAACCTCTCCACGGTGAGCAAGCTGACGCGCGCGCTGTCCCACGCCCACTTCACCTTCCAGAAGAAGCTGAGCCACACCGCGGACAGCCAGGACCAGCGCCACCGGATGACGCCGGCCAGCCGCCCGGTGCTGCATGCCACCTTCGTCCCCGGCCACGTGGACGTGGTGGTGCCGGATTTGGTGCGGGAGGTGCCCGAGGCGCACGCCCTCTTCCTGGAGACGTGCCAGGGTACTTGGAGCGCCATTGTCCGGCTGCTCGAGTCCGGCGCTTCGCCCGAGCAGGCGCTCTACCTGCTGCCCAACGCCTTCCCCATCCGCTTCCACGAGAGCGGGGACCTGCTGCACCACCACCACAAGTGGGTGCACCGGCTCTGCTACACGGCGCAGGAGGAGATCTGGCGCGCCTCCGTGGAGGAGGTGACGCAGGTGCGCGGACAGCACCCGCTCCTGGGCCGCCACCTGCAGCCGCCGTGCACCCTGCGCAAGCAGGCCGGCATCCGCCCCATGTGCCCGGAGGGGCCGCGCTTCTGCGGCATCCCGGTGTGGAACCTCGACGTGCCGGAATTCCGCCGCGTCCTCTAGGAGAGAAACCATGCGCATCTACACGAAGACGGGTGACACCGGGGAGACGGGGCTGTTCGGCGGCGGGCGCGTGAAGAAGAGCGACGGTCGCGTGGACGCCTACGGCGAGGTGGACGAACTGAACGCCCATCTGGGGCTCGCCCGCTCGCTGGGGCTGGACCCGGAGCTGGACGCCCTTGCCGCGCGCCTGCAGGAGCAGCTGTTCGTGCTGGGCGGCATCATCGCCACGCCGCTGGGCAGCAAGGCTGCGGCCAGCCTGCCGAAGCTGCAGCCCGAGTGGGTGACGGAGATGGAGCGCGCCATCGACCGCTTCGACGACGAGCTGAAGCCACTCACCAATTTCATCCTCCCGGGCGGCTCCGCCTCTGCCTCCGCGCTGCACGTGGCCCGCACCGTCTGCCGCCGCGCCGAACGCCGCGTGGTGCCGCTGCAGGAGGCGGACAAGGTGGACATCGCCTGCGTGGTGTACCTGAACCGGCTCTCGGACCTGCTGTTCACCATGGCGCGGGCGCAGAACCACCGCGCCGGCGTTGCGGACGACCTGTGGGTGCCCCAGAAGTGACGCCGCTGCCCGCGGCCGCCTTGCGCCAGCTGGCGCAGGAGGCCCGGTTCGACCTCTGCGGCTTCGCAAGGGCGGAGCCCATCCCGGCCGAGCACCTGGGCCGCTGGCTGGAGGCCGGGTACGCCGCGGACATGGACTGGATGGGGGCGCGCGCCGCCGAGCGGCTGGACGTGGCACGGCTCCTCCCCGGGGCGCGCACGGTCGTATCGTTTGCGTGCAACTACCTGGTCGACGACGCCGCTGCGGCCGGCTCGCCCATTGCCCGCTACGCGCGGGGGCGCGACTACCACGCGACGCTGCGGGACCGGATCCGCGCCTTCCGCCGCGGGCTGCGCGCGCGCTACCCGGGCGTGGAGACATATGCGGGTGTGGACGCCACGCCGCTCATGGAGAAGGTCTGGGCCGTGCGGGCCGGGCTGGGGCACGTGGGCAAGAACGGCTGCCTCATCACGCGGGAGTACGGCTCGTGGGTGGTGCTGGCCACCATGGTCCTGGACGCGGAGGTGGATGCCTACGCGGACGGCATGGCCGCGGACCGCTGCGGCCCGTGCCGACTGTGCCTCACCCACTGCCCCACGGAGGCCATCCTGCCGGGGCGCATGGTGGATGCGAGGGCGTGCCTCTCGTACCAGACCATCGAGAACGAGAGCGAGGTGCCGGAGCCCCTGCGCGCGGCGCTGGGCGGCACGGTGTTCGGCTGTGACATCTGCCAGCAGGTGTGCCCGCTCAACCGCGCGCCCATGCCTACGCCGGACGCGCGCTTCCTGCCGCGGCCCGTGGCCGGGCTGACCGCGCGGGAGCTGGCCGGGATGGACCGCGCCACCTACGACGCGCTGGTACCCGGCACCGCGCTCGCCCGGGCCGGGTACGACGGCCTGCGGCGCAACGCCGCCTACACGCTGGGGGCGGCGCGGGACGCGGGGGCGCGGAAGGTGCTGGCGAGGCTCCTGGGCGAGCACGAGCCCGAGCGCGTCCGCGCCGCGGCCCGCTGGGCGCTCGAGCAACTGGACGGGGTGGCGCATGGGTGAGGCCCGCCGCGTCCACTGGACCGTGTACGCCGCGCTGTGCGGTCAAGTGCTCCTGTCCGCGGGGACGTACCTGGCGGCCCGGCGCGCCATGCAGGAGGTGGCGCCGCTCAACCTGGTGCTGTGGCGGTTCGCGCTCAGCTCCACCGTGTTCGCGGTGCTGCTTCTGCTCACGCCCGGCCCTGCGCTCCCGCCCGCGGGGCTGCGGCTGCGCATCCTCGCCCTGGGGCTGGTGGCCGGCCCCATCAACCAGGGGATGTTCTTCGTGGGGCTCAAGGCCTCCAGCCCGGCCCACGCGTCCCTGCTGTACGCGCTCACGCCGGCGGGGGTGTATTTGTACCTTCTTGCGCGTGGTCGCGAGGGCTTCTCCCGGCGGCGCGCGCTGGGGCTGCTCCTCGCCTTCAGCGGCGTGACGGTGCTGCTCCTGGGCAAGGGGCTGGCTGCGTCCCTGGGGCCGCTGGTGGGGGACCTGCTCATCCTGTCCGCGGTGTCGGCGTGGGTGCTGTACACGGCGGAAGGGAAGCCGCTCTCCGAGCGGTTCGGCCCACTGCGGGCCACGGCGTGGACCATGGTGGCCGCGGGGGCGTGGTCCTGGTTCCTCGCGCCGTGGACGCTGTCCGTGCCGGAGATGTCCGGCGCGAGCGCCGCGGCGTGGGCGTGTCTGGGCTACCTCGGGGTCCTCACCTCCGTGGTCTCCTACCTGCTCTGGTACTACGCGCTGTCCCGGCTGGAGGCGTCCCGCGTGGCGGTCTTCTCCAACCTGCAGCCCATCGTGACGGCGCTCATGGCGTGGGCGCTGGTGGGGGACGTGCTGCCGTGGGAGTGGGGGCTGGGCGCGGTGCTGGTGCTGGCGGGCGTGCGGGTGACGCAGCGGGCAGTCGTGCCAGCGCAGGCCGCCGAGGTGGCGCCCGAGGCTTGAATCCAGTCCTGGGCGCGCCGTGGGCGAAGCGCCGGCCTGCAACACCGCGTTCCCGGTGCCTCTGCAGCGCGCCTTCCGCGCCGGCGCTATCCTCCCTCCCGCCATGATGCTCTCCCGCCGCCACGTCCTGCTCGGTGCCTCCGGGCTCACCATTCTCGGCTGCAGCAGGAAGATCCTGCGTGACTTCCAGGCGGGGCGGGAGATTGCGCAGGTGCTGGACGCGCAGGGCACCCGGGACGGGGCGGGCGTTTCGCTCAAGCGCGCGCTCGGCGGGCGGGCGCTGTCCTACCTGGACCCGTTCCTGATGCTGGACGAGTTCCACACCGACAACCCCAACGACTACCTCGCCGGCTTCCCGGACCACCCGCACCGCGGCTTCGAGACGGTGACGTACATGGTCCACGGCGCCATGGAGCACAGGGACACGCTCGGCAACCAGGGGCGGTTGGGGCCCGGCGCGGCCCAGTGGATGACCGCCGGCCACGGCATCATTCACTCGGAGATGCCCAGGCAGGAGCGCGGCCTCATGTGGGGCTTCCAGCTCTGGGTGAACCTGCCCGCCTCCCGCAAGCTCATCCCGCCCCGCTACCAGGACATCCCCGCGGACCGCATTGCGGAGGTGGAGCTGGAGAAGGCCCGGGTGCGCGTGGTGGCGGGCACCGCGTTCGGGAAGACCGGGCCGGTCTCCGGCATTGACGTGGAGCCCCTGTACTTCGACGCCGCGCTGCAGCCCGGCGCAGAGCTGGAGCAGGCCACGCCGCTCACGCACAACGCCTTCGCCTACGTCACGGAGGGGGCGGTGCGCATGGGACCCTCCGGCCGCGAGGTGCGGGCGGGGCAGCTCGCCGTGTTCGGCCCCGGGGACGGCGTGGTGCTGCGCGGCGCGGCCGGGGGCGGGCGTGCGCTCGTCATGGCCGGCCGCCCGCTGCGAGAGCCCGTGGCACGCCGCGGCCCCTTCGTGATGAACACCGAGGACGAGCTGCGGCAGGCCTTCGAGGACCACCGCTCGGGCCGCCTGACGGTGATGTGACTCACTCCTCGGCGTTGGGGTCCCACTCCTCGATGCCGCGCTTCATCAGCTTCTTCGCCCCCTCGCGGGACGGGTCCGTCTCCTCCGCGGGCTTCGGGGCCGCCGCGGGCGGGGCCTCCTCCTCCGCCGCGGCCGTGGGCTCTGCGGCGCGTGCCGGGGCCCTGGGTGGCGGGGGCGCGGGGGTCTCCTCCCGTGCGGGAGCGCGCTCGCTGGACCGTGAGCGCTCGGACCGCTCCTCGCGCTCCTCCCGCCGGGGCGCCTGCTCCTCCGTGTCGGCTTCCGGCTGCTGCGGCTCGGCGGGCTCGGGCGCGGGGGCCGGCGCGGACTCCGCTTCAGGCGCCGGCTCCGCCTCCGGCTGCATGCGCGACGCCTTCCTGCGCGGCGCGGGGGCGGCGGGCACCTCGCGCCGCCCGGGGTCGTTCGCCAGCTCCTGCCCGGGGCGCTTCCGCTCGAAGCTGTCCTCGTCAATCTGCGCCTGGTCCAGCTCGAGGTGGCGCCCCCGGCACTCGTCCTTGCGACGCGTGCACGTGTCCAGGCAGCGCCCCAGCTGCTCGCGCAGCTTGAAGCTGCTCCCGTAGGAGGTGGTGCAGTCCTCGCGGCAATCCGAGAACGTCTCCTGGCACGCGGCCAGGCGCTCCTCGAGCGCGCCGGCCCATGCCGGCAAGGCAAGCGCGTACAACAGACCTGTCAGGCGGCGACGCATGCGGGGTAGGGTACCACCCATGATCAACCCGACGCTTGACGTGGGCGACGTCTTCAAGCGGACCTTTGATTCCTGGAAGGCCATGGCCTGGCCGGTGACGGGCCTGACGGCGGTGATGGTGCTTCCGTTTGCCCTCCTCAACCTCTTCCTCCGCCCAAGCACCGGGGAGCTGTCCAACCCGGACGAGGCGGCCAACTTCGCCGTGCAGATGGTCCTCTTCCTCGGCCTGCTGCTCGTGCAGGTGATTGTCCAACAGTTCTACATTGCCGCGGTGTGCAAGGCGGTGGTGGACGTTCAGGACGGGCGGTTGACCGCCACGCTTCCCCAGTTGCTCGAGAGCGTGCGGGCCAACCTGGTGGGGGAGTTGTTCGCCACGGTCATCCTGATGGGGTTGGGGATCGGCTTCGGGGTGTTGCTGTGCATCGTCCCGGGCGTCTACCTGGCCGTCATCTGGGCCGTGGCCGTTCCCGTGGTGGTACTGGAGCGGATGAGTGCCATGGACGGCCTCAAGCGCAGCCGGGCATTGGTGGGGGAGAGCTGGCCGCAGGTCCTGGTCGTCCTGTTGCTGCTGTTCATACTCAACATCGCGCTGTGCGATGCCGGCCCGCTCGCGTCCCTCGTCAACATGCCCCTCTCCGCGATTGCCACCACCCAGATGTACCTCGCGTTGACCGGCGCCGCGGGGGCGCCTGCGCAGCCGGCCGCGGAGCCCTGAGTCGGCTTCAGAACCGGGCGCCCCTTCCCGGACGAGCTGCTGGCGGACCGCCAGCCCCAGCTCGTCGCCGGGGGTGCGCTCCACGGCGCAGGCGGTCTGGCACCGGGGGCAGCGTACAGGGCAGGGCGCATGGGCCCGGCTGCTTCGCAGGGCTGCGCGCGGGCCGCCACGGCCGGAGGCGGCGGTGGACTGCCCGCTCCCGGACGGCGTGCGCACCGTGAAACGCATGGCCAGGCCTCTCTGGAGCGGCGCGCTGCGCTTCGGGCTCGTGAACGTCCCGGTGCGGTTGTACGCGGCGGTGTCCCAGAAGGAGGTCCACTTCCACCTGCTGCACGGCAAGGACGGCAGGCGCATCCGGTACCAGAAGCGCTGCGCGCTGGAGGACGTGCCGGTTTAGGGCGCGGAGATCGTGAAGGGGTACGAGGTCCATCGCGGGCAGTTCATCACCGTCACGCAGGAAGAGCTGGACGGACTGGACCCGGCGGCCAGCCGCAGCATCGACATCGAGGACTTCGTGGCCGGGGCGGAGGTGGACCCGGTGCAGTTCGAGACGCCCTACTTCCTCGGGCCGGACAAGGGCGCGGACCGCACCTGCGCGCTGCTCGCGCAGGTGATTCGCGAGAGCGGCCGGGCGTGCGCTGCGCGCAGACCAAGGCCTTTGCGTACGCGGTGGCGGCGTTGCTGGAGCGGATGTGGCCGGACCGGGTGGTGAGCCGGATGGAGAAGCGGCTGCGCACCGGCCGCGTCTTCGTGGACTGGAGCCAGAATGACGTCCACAAGACCACCGTGAACGTCTACTCCCTTCGCGCGCAGCCCACCCCCACGGTGTCCGCGCCGCTCTCGTGGGAGGAGCTGGCGGGCGCGGCTCGTCGGGGGTGCGCGGGCGGGCTGGTCTTCACCCCGGCGCAGGTGCTGGAGCGGGTGGCCCGGGAGAAGGACCTCGCCTCCCCGGTGCTCTCGGTGCGCCAGCGCCCCCCGGCCGGCCTTGATTCGGCCCCGCTCTGCGGCTAGCAGGTTGACACATGCATGCCTTCTCTCAGGAGTCCCTCGCCCAGCTGTTCACGGACGCCCGCACCCACCGCGCGTGGAAGCCCCTCCCCGTGGAGGACGCCACGCTGCAGCGGCTGTGGGAGTTCACCCAGCTGGGGCCCACCTCCGGCAACTGCGTGCCGTTCCGCGTGGTCTTCGTGAAGGGGGCGGAGGCGAGGGCGAAGCTGCTGCCCTGCCTGGATGCGGGCAACGTGGAGCGCAGCCGCGTGGCGCCGGTCAGCGCGGTGCTGGCGTGGGACCTGTCCTTCCCGGACCGCATGGCCCACCAGAACCCCGGCAAGGACGTCTCCTGGTCGCAGGGCAACCCGGAGTTGGCGGCCAAGCTGGCAAAGGAGAACGGCTGGCTGCAGGCCGGCTACTTCATCCTCGCGGCGCGCGCGCTCGGGCTGGACTGCGGCCCCATGGGCGGGTTCGACGCGGCGAGGGTGGATGCCGCATTCCTCGCCGGGACGCCGTGGCGCTCCTTCATGGTGGTCAACCTCGGCCACGGGGACGGCTCCGGTCTCTTCCCCCGCGCCCCGCGCGTGCCGTTCTCCGAGGGGGCGCGCGTCCTCTAGAAAGTCCACGCATGCCTGAGCTGCCGGAGGTGGAGGTGGCGGCGCGCGCGCTGCGCCGCTGGACGGAGGGACGGACGGTGGCCTCCGCCGAGGCGGAGCCCAGCCGCATCTTCCGCGGCGCGGACGCGAGGGGTTTCACCGCGCTGCGCGGCAAGGTGGCCTCCATCTCCCGGCGCGGGAAGTACCTGATGGTCGCGTTCGAGGACGGGCGCGGCTTCGTGGGGCACCTCGGCATGACGGGCAAGTGGGTGCGCCGTCCCGGGGGACACCCCGAGCCCTACAGCAAGGCGCGGCTGCGGTTGGACTCGGGCGAGGTGCTGCACTACCGGGACCCGCGGATGTTCGGCCGCATCGAGCCTGCGCCTGCAGGTGCGCTCTCCCGCGTGCCGGCCGTGGCGGCCCTGGGGGTGGACCCGCTGGTGGATGGGCTGGACGCGGCACGGCTGAAGGCGGCGCTCTCGGACACCTCCATGGACCTCAAGGTGGCGCTGATGGACCAGTCCCGCGTGGCGGGGCTGGGCAACATCTACGCCGCCGAGGCGCTGTACCGGGCCCGGCTGCACCCGGCGCGCAAGCCCGCATCCCTGTCCGACGCAGAGTGGAAGGTGCTGTCAGGCGCCATCCACGCGGCGCTGGAGTTCGCGCTCGCCCAGGAGGACGGGGACGAGATCGCCTACGTGGAAGAGCCCGGCGCGCCCAATCCCTTCCTCGTCTACGGACGCAAGGGGGAGCGTTGCCCGGCGTGTGACACGGCGTTCGCCTCCTTCACGCAGGGCGGGCGCACCACATGGTACTGCCCCGGCTGCCAGCCGTTGCGGCCCGTGAAGCCGGCGAGGAAGGCGAAGAAGGCAGCGGCACCTGCCCGGAAGACACCCACTCGAGCGAAGCGGAGGACGTCATGACGGTGAAGGCGAAGGGGCTGGACCACGTGGCCATTGCGGTGAAGGACCTGGACAAGGCCATCCCCATCTACCGGGATGCGCTGGGGCTGGAACTGGCGGAGGTTGAAGTGGTGGCCGAGCAGCACGTCCGCACCGCCATCTTCGGCCACGGGATGGGGCGGGTGGAGCTCATCTGTCCCACGGACAACGACAACGGCGTGGCGCGCTTCCTGGAGAAGCGGGGCGAGGGGCTGCACCACATCTGCATCGAAGTGGAGGACATCCACGCCGCGCTCGCCGCCCTGAAGGCCCGCGGCGCGCCGCTGATTGACGAGACGCCGAAAATGGGCGCCGGCGGGGCGCAGATTGCGTTCATCCACCCCAAGGGGACTGCCGGGGTGCTCACGGAGCTTCGGCAGGGGACGGCGAAGAAGGAACACTGAGCCGGCCGCGGGGGTGGACTTTCGTTGACTCGCGGCGGCGGCGGGTGGTTTGTCTCCGGGGCCTTTTTCCCTGTCTTCCGGAGAGACCCACACCATGGCCCGAGCCCTGCTGGCCGCGCTGCTGCTGACCCCCGCGCTGGCCCTCGCCGAGGACGTGGACGGCGGCACCCCCGCGCCGTCTGCCGCGTCCACCGAGGAGGTGCGCCGCGAGGTGGACCAGAAGCTCGAGCAGGCGAAGCGCGAGCTGAAGGACCAGCTCGCGGAGATCCGCGGCCAGTACGCCGCCCACGCCGCGTCCCAGCAGTGGCAGGACGCGTGGGTGGAGCAGAAGCGCAAGCTGGAGCTCTTCACGCTGGATGGCTACCTGCGCCTCCGGCCGGACCTCTTCAACAAGTTCGATCTCAACCGCCCCGCGGACCCGGACGGCTTCACCCTGTGGCAGCAGTCCCCCACCGGCGCCAAGGAGAACACCCAGGCGGGCGCCAACCTGCGGTTGCGGCTGGAGCCCTCGCTCAACGTCTCCGAGGAGGTGCGCGTCCGCATGCAGGTGGACGTGCTGGACAACCTGGTGATGGGCAGCACGCCGGACTCCCGGCTGGGAAGCGAGTCCACCTCCTACGACTTGTTCAGCGAGGGCCAGTCCGTGCTGCGTACCGGCGTCAACGCGGTGAAGGACAGCCTCTCCTTCCGCCGTGTCTGGGGCGAGGTGGGCACGCCGGTGGGCATCCTGCGGTTCGGCCGGATGGGCTCGCACTGGGGCCTGGGGATGCTGCGCAACGACGGCAACTGCCTGGACTGCGACCACGGGGACTCCGTGGACCGCGTGCAGTTCGTCACCGAGCCGCTGCCCGGCCTGTACGTGACGCCCATGCTGGACTTCAACGCCGAGGGGCCCTCCAGCGCCACCCTGGCGGAGGGCGGCCAGCCCTTCGACCTGAGCAACCGGGACGACGCCAACGGCCTGGTCCTGGCGGTGGCGCGGCGGGACACGGACGCCCAGGCCCGGGCACGGCTGGACAACGGGCTGGCCGTCTTCAACTACGGCCTGCACTTTACCTGGCGGACGCA
>VGRA01000047.1 GCA_016875515.1 Deltaproteobacteria bacterium
GGGGGGGACGGGGCGTCGAATCCTTTGACATCCCGGTCCCGGGCCGCCAAGGAAGGGCCCCCTATGAATTCCCTCCTCCTGCTCGCCGCCAGCCCCCACCAGGGCTGGCTGACCACGAAGCTGCTCGGCGTCACCACCTCCTCCGCGGAGTGGGTGCTGTGGCTGCTTGCCGGCCTCTCCGTCATCTCGCTGGGGCTGGTGCTTGAGCGCACCCTCTACTTCTCCCGCAACCAGCTGGCCGGCGGGAACGGCTGGTACAGGGCCGCCTCCATCAACTTCGACGCCTCCCACGTGAACTCGGTGGAGTTCCAGTTCGACCCCTCCCGCAACGGCAACCCGGGCACCGTCCAGATGTACCTGGACGACGTCCGGTTCTACTGACCGTCCCGCGGCGTCCACCCCTGGAGCGGGGGGGACGGGGCGTCGAATCCTTTGACATCCCGGTCCCGGGCCGCCAAGGAAGGCCCCCCTATGAATTCCCTCCTCCTGCTCGCCGCCAGCCCCCACCAGGGCTGGCTGACCACGAAGCTGCTCGGCGTCACCACCTCCTCCGCGGAGTGGGTGCTGTGGCTGCTTGCCGGCCTCTCCGTCATCTCGCTGGGGCTGGTGCTTGAGCGCACCCTCTACTTCTCCCGCAACCAGCTGGCCGGGTCGGAGGGCTTCGCCGTGGCCGCCGCCCGCGGAGAGCTGGACGGGCTGCGCGCCGCCGCGGCCAAGGCACACGGCATGGAGGCAGCGGTGGCCCGCGAGGCGCTCGCCGCGCAAGGGATGGGCCCGGACACCGTGGAGGAGGTGATTGCTTCCGTCATCGCCCGCGAGCGCCCGCAGTACGAGCGCTTCCTCGGCTTCCTCGGCACGGTGGGGAGCAACGCCCCCTTCATTGGCCTGTTCGGCACGGTGCTGGGCATCATCAAGGCCTTCGCGGACCTGGGCGTCTCGCAGGCCAGCGCGGACAGCCGCGAGGCGGTGATGGCCGGCATCTCGGAGGCGCTGGTGGCCACCGCGGTGGGGCTGGCCGTGGCCATCCCGGCGGTGGTGGCCTACAACGTCTTCACGCGCTGGCTGAAGGGCGTCACCGCCCGCACGCAGGCGCTCGGCCACGCCCTCGTGGGCCACCTCCGCGCGGAGGGGAAGTAGCCCATGGCCGGCGGCGCGCAGGACAACGAGGACGAGATTGTCGGCATCAACGTGACGCCGCTGGTGGACATCACGCTCGTCCTCCTCATCATCTTCATGGTCACCGCCCCCATCATCAACGAGACGGGGAGCAACAAGGTGGAGCTGCCCCGCGCGGCCAACGCGGGCGAGGCGCTCAAGGGCATCCTCACCGTCGTCTTCGAGAAGGACGGGAAGATGGCGGCCAACGGCGCCTACGTGGACGAGGCGGGCCTCAAGCAGATGGCCACCGCGGAGCTCCGCAAGGACGCCAAGCTCATCGCCATCATCGACGCGGACCAGGCCCTCTCCTACGGCCAGGTAATGCACGTGGTGGACATCCTCAAGGGCGAGGGCGTGGGCAGCATCTCCTTCACGGTGAAGAAGCAGGCGGCGGCGAAGGCGCCGTAAGCCCGCGGTCCCCTCCCATGGCCCTCCCGTCCCCCCGCACACCTGACGGCCTGCCGCCCCGCCGCCATGGCCGGGACGCGGCCGTGCTCGTGGCCGTGTCGCTGCTGGTGCACGGCGCAGCGCTGTACGGGATGGACCAGTGGCTGAAGCAGCGGCCGAACCCGCGGCCCCCCACGAAGATGGAGTTGGTGCAGGTGGAAACGCCGCCTCCCCCGCCCCCACCGCCGGAGGAGAAGCCGCCCGAGCCGGAGCCCGAGAAGCCCCCGCCGCCCAAGGTGGTGAAGGCGAAGCCCCCGCCGGTGAAGACCGCGGAGGTGAAGCCCCCGCCCGAACCGCCCAAGGAGCAACAGCCGCCGCCCCCCAACGAGGAGCCGCCGAAGGACGCGCCGCCGCCGCAGAAGCCCGTGCCGGTGGTGGTGGGCATCAGCCTCTCCAACACGGGGCCGGGCGGCACCTTCGCCGCACCGGTGGGCAACACGCTGTACGGCAAGGCCGCGGATAAGGCGGCGGACCCCTCCTCGGTGAAGCCCTACGTGGCCCCGGCGAAGTACACCCCTGTGTACCAGGTGGACACGCAGCCCGAGGTGACGTCGGACTGCCAGGGCCCCTACCCGGACGAGGCGCGGCAGGCCGGCGTGGAGGGCACCGTGGTTCTCTCCCTGACCGTGGACCCGGAGGGCAAGGTGTCCAACGTGAAGCTGCTGCGCAGCCTGGGCTACGGGCTGGACGAAGCGGCCATGAAGGAAATCCGCCGCTGCCGCTTCAAGCCCGCCACCAAGGGGGGCGAGGCGGTGGGCACCGCAATTACGTACAACTACACGTTCCTGTTGGACTGATGCTTGCTGGCATCAGGTGCGCCGGAGCAGGTCAACAGCGACCGCCCCCAATCCGGCCACGATGGACGCGGAGATGCCGTAGGAGAGCGGGTCGCGCAGGTCCATCAGCTTGCACGCGCCCGCACCCACCAGTGCGCCGCACGGCGGTCCCAGCAGCGGGCCGGGTCCCCGGATCCCTCCCCCGAGGCGCAACACGGCCCAGCAGGGCAAGCAGGCGCCCAGCAACGCGCCCATGGGCACGGTGATGACAGGGAGAAACCCAAAGCCGAGGAACCCGGACTCCCGGCCGAGCGGATACCCCAGCACCTGGTCCAGCAAGTTACCCGCATACAGGCCGGCGTACGCGCCTGCCGGCAGCCCCAGCACGAAGACGGGCCCGGACATGAGACAGGCCACGAGGGGTGCTTTCCGCAGGTAGGGCGTGGTCATTGGGAGGCTCTGACTCAGCCTGAGGTCGCGCCCAGCAGCGCCGCCCCCACAAGCCCCGCGTCGTCCCCGAGCGCGGCGTCCACCACTTGAACGGCCTTGCGGGCATTCGCGTTGGTGAAGCGCTGCACGCCGTCCACCACGGCCGCCCGCAGCGACGGCACGTTGGAGAGCACGCCACCACCCAGCACCAGCCGGGCGGGGTTCATCACGGTCACGTAGTTGGCCACGGCCAGGGACAGCATCTCCGCCGCGCGGTCGAAGACGGCTGCAGCAGCCGGGTCCTTGAGCCCGAGCGCCTGCTCCAGGTGGCCGGGGTGCAGCGCGCCCAGTTCGCCCGCACACAGGGCCGCCAGCGCGGTGGGGCCCGCCTGCACCGCCTCGCGCAGTTGGGCGGAGAGGCTGTGGCCGCCCGCGTAGGCCTCCAGGCACCCGCGCTCGCCGCAGCCGCACCGGCGCCCCTCCGGCCCCGCCACCTTGATGTGGCCGAACTCGCCCGCCACGTTGGAGGCCCCGGTGACGATGCGGCCGCCGGCAATGGCGCAGCTGCCCACCCCCGAGCCCACGAAGACGACGAGCAGGTCCGCCACGCCGCGCCCAGCCCCGCCGTGCAGCTCGCCCCAGGCCGCGGCGCGCAGGTCATTCACCAGCCGGATGGGGAGGCGCAGCCGGTCCTCGAGCAGGCGCGCGAGCGGCACGTCCCGCCACCCCAGGTTGGGCCCCACCACCACCACGCCCGTGTCCCCGGCCAGCTGCCCGGCCACCGCCGCTCCGCAGCCCTGCACCTCCGGGTTGCCGGCCCGCTGCAGCGCCTCGCGCGCCGCCTCGGCGAGCACGTCCGCCACCGCCTCCGGGGCGCGGTCCCGCAGCGGCTGGCGCGACGAGGCGAGCATGCGCACCGCCCCGTCCACCACCGCAGCGCGCGCGTTGGTCCCGCCGAGGTCCAGCCCGAGCCAGGCGGCCACGGCCCCTACGCCCCGAGTTCCTTCTTCACTTGCTGCAGCGTCCCCTCGATGAGGGCCTGGATCTCCTTGAGCCGCGCCTCGGTGGAGGCCTCGTAGCGGAGCACCAGGATGGGCTGCGTGTTGGAGGCCCGGATGAGCCCCCAGCCGTCCGGGAAGGTGACGCGCACGCCGTCCACGTCCACCAGGCTGTAGCCCTTGCTGCGGAACGCCTCGGTGGCCCGCTTCACCACCTCGAACTTCTTCTCCTCCGGCGTGTCCACGCGCAGCTCCGGCGTGGCGTGCGTCTTCGGCACGTCCGCGAGCAACTCCGAGAGCTTCTTGTCCTCGTGGGTGAGGATCTCCAGCAGCCGCGCCGTGCTGTACACCGCGTCGTCGAAGCCGAAGTACCGGTGCTTGAAGAAGATGTGGCCGGACATCTCCCCGGCCAGCTCCGCGTGCTCCTCCTTCATCTTCGCCTTGATGAGCGAGTGGCCGGCCTTCCACATCACCGCCTTGCCGCCCTTCGCCCGGATGTCGTCGTACAGCGTGTAGCTGCACTTCACCTCGCCCACGATGGCCGCCCCCGGCGCCTCCTTCAGCACGTAGCGGCTGAAGAGGATCATCAGCTGGTCACCCCAGAGCACGTTGCCCTGGTCGTCCACCACGCCAATGCGGTCGCTGTCCCCGTCGTAGGCAATGCCCACTTCCGCCTTGTGCTCCTTCACCGCGCGGATGAGGTCCTGGAGGTTCTCCAGCACCGTGGGATCCGGGTGGTGGTTGGGGAAGCGGGCGTCCATCTCGCAGAAGAGGGGCACCACGTCGAAGCCCATGGCGCGCAGCAGCGGCACGGCCACCTCGCCGCCGGTGCCGTTGCCGGCGTCCACCACCACCTTCATCCCCGTGCGCCCCACCTTCACCGTCTGGCGGACGAAGTGGTTGTACGGGGTGACGATGTCGAACGGCTTCACCGTGCCGGGACGGGCGGCGCGGACGAAGTCCCCCGCCTCGATGAGCTTGCGCAGCGCCTGGATTTCCGCGCCGTGGAACGTGGTCTTCCCCGCGCCCGTCTTGAATCCGTTGTACTCGGGCGGGTTGTGGCTGCCGGTGATCATGGCGAGCCCGTCCACCGGCAGCGTGTTGGCCGCGAAGTAGGTGAGCGGCGTGGGCACCACGCCTATGTCCAGCACGTCCAGCCCGGTTGCCGTAAGCCCCTGGCAGAGCGCGTCCCGGAAGCGCGTGGAGGACTCGCGGCAGTCACGGCCCACCACCACGGAGGTGCCGCCCTTGCGGCGGATGACGGTGCCCAGCCCCAGCCCCAGCTTCTCCACCACGTCCAGGGTGAGGTCCTTGTCTACCAGGCCACGGATGTCGTACTCGCGGAAGATGTGCGCGTTCATGGGAGGAGCGTCCTAGCACGCCCCGCCGCGGCTGCACCTTGCCGGGCAGCCCCTCCCGCACGGCACTGGACACCCCGGAGGTCCGCGCCCACGGGTGGCGCCTGCGCGGAAAGCCGTTCGCCCCCCGGGAGAGCGCATACCGGGCCGCCCATGAGCGGCCCAGCACGGCCGCAGCGCTCAGGGAAACCGCGCGCAGCGCCCGCCCACGTCCCGCCGGGCGTAGGAGCCGAACGCCAGGTCGTCCCACGGCGGGCCTAAGATGGTTCCCGGGGCCAGGTACGCGCCGCCCTTGAGAACGCCGTAAAGCAGGGTGTTGGGCAGCACCACCGGGTCCGTGGCAGGGCCGGTGGGCGGCAGCTGGGTGCCCACCCCGTCCAGCACCACTCGTACACGTTGCCCACCATGTCCGAGTGGCCCCAGCGCGCGCTGCCGGTGGGCCGCGAGCCCACCGCGGACACCCCCAGGGAGCTCACCACCGCCCTGCTCGTCATGGGGGTGGTGTCGTTGCCCCAGGGCAGGGAGCGCTGCTCGGTGCCGCCGTGCGCGGCGAAGGCCCGCTCCACCTCGGTGGGCAGGAAGCCGCCGTCTCAGCTGCAGAAGGCATACAGGGCGTACCAGGACAGGTGGTTCTGCGGCAGGCGCTCGCTGCCGCCAGCCTGGGCAGACCTGGTGCCCGTCCCGTTGGCCTGCGTGGACAGCCAGTAGGTCCAGTCTGCCGGGGAGGCATAGGACGGCATGAAGTTGCCCCAAATCCAGCCCGACTCGCCGGTGAGCCCCTGCCCGCCGGCCAGGTGCGCGTGCTTGCCGGAGAAGAGGGCCGGCCGCCACCCGGCGTTCCACGCGGCCACGAACTTGCGGAACCGGCCCACCGTCACCTCGTCCTTGTCCAGCCGGAAGGCGGACACCGTGGTGGGCGAGCCCGAGTCGAACGTGACCGAGCCCCGCAGGTACCGGAAGAAGAGCTGCCCTCCCGGGACGAACAAGCTCGCCCCGCAGGAGTCGTTCTGGTTGGGACCGCAGTCGTTGATGCCCGCCTGGACGGACGTCCCGGCAGGCGGGGCACACGAGGTGCAGTTCGCCGTCAGCTGCGCGAACTCGCAATTCTGTCCCACGTAACCGGACGGGCAGGCGAAGGAGTACCTCCCCACGGTCGGCTCTCAGCAGGTGGCGCCGTTCTGGCACGGGTTGGCCGCGCACTCGACGACGTCGATCTCGCAGGGCGAGCCGGTGGTGCCCGCCTGGTACTGGCACATGAAGCCGTTGGAGGCCGGGACGTCCACGCAGGTGCTGTAGTTCTTGCACTGCCTGTTGTTGTTGTTCACCCCGCAGCCGCCCGCGCCACCGAGCGTGCAGGTGTAGCCGTTACCGGAGGCCATGCAGGTGCCGCCGAAGGTGCACGGGTTGGGGAAGCAGGGGTTGACCGCCGTGGCGCAGGTGGCGCCCGAGAAGCCGGCGGCGCAGGTGCAGGTGAAGGCGTTGATGCCGTCCGTGCATGTCCCGCCGTTGAGGCAGGGGTTCGGCGCGCAGTCGTCCACGTTCACGCTGCACGCCGCCCGCTGAAGCCCACCGCGCACGCGCAGGTGAAGGTGCTGCCGGAAACCGTGCAGGTCCCGCCATTCAGGCACGGGTTCGTCGTGCAGGGGGGCATGCCCGGCGTGGTGTTGGTGTTCGGGTTCGGGTTGTTGGAACCCGAGGTCCCTCCGCCGCAGCCAGCGATCAGGGCGACCAGGGCAATTGCAGACACCGACAGGCGCATCATCAGGAAACTCCGGGTGCGAAGCAGGGAGAGGCGCGGCTTCCGCCGGGCCGCGTGAGGGACCTCATACCGGGCCACCACCGGGTCGACACCCGGTACAGATCACCCAGACCTACAGAAAGCGCTCCAGCTTCCGCGCCTTGAGCGCCTCCACCGCCTTGCGGACGTCCTGGCACTTCTCCCGCGGCACCACCAGCACCGCGTCCCCGGCGTCCACCACCACCACGTCCTTCATCCCCACCACCGCCACGGGGCGGCCGGCGGCCACCACCACGCTGCCCTCGCACTCCAGGGCCAGCGCCCCCTTCCCCGTCACCACGTTGCCCGCCCCGTCCAGCGGCCGCACCTCCAGCAGCGCCGCGAAGCTCCCCACGTCCGACCAGCCGAAGTCCCCCGGCACCACCGCCACGTTGGAGGCCTTCTCCATCACCCCGTAGTCAATGGACTGGGACGGCATCTTCGGGAATTGCTGCGCGAGCACCTTGGCGTACCCTTTCGTCCCCACCGCCAGCCGCACCGGCGCCAGCGCCCGGGACAGCTCCGGCATGTGGCGCGCAAGTGCGTCCAACATGACGTCCGCCCGGAAGACGAAGATGCCGCCGTTCCACAGGTAGTCCCCGGACTGCAGGTACAGCTTCGCTACCTCCAGCGCCGGCTTCTCCACGAAGGCCGCCACCTCCCGCGCGGGCCCCTTCCCCAGGGGAACGCCCACCCGGATGTAGCCGTAGCCCGTCTCCGGGCGCGTGGGCCGGATGCCCACCGTGACGATGTGCCCCCCGAGCGCCACCTCCGCCGCCTGCCCCAGCACCTCGCGGAAGCCGGCCGGGTGGGAGATGTGGTGGTCGGACGGCAGCACCACCATGACCGCCTCGGGGTCCGCTGCGTGGACGTGGGCCGCCGCCAGCGCAATGGCCGGCGCAGTGTTGCGTGCCTCGGGCTCCACCAGCACGTGCGCCGGGGACATCCCCTTCACGTGCCGGCGCACCAGCGGCGCGTGCGCCTTGCCGCACACCACCCACGTCTCCGCCGGACGGCACAGCCCCTTCAGCCGCGCCGCCGTCTCCGTGATGAGCGGCCGCTCGGTGCCGAGCGCGAGGAACTGCTTTGGCAACTTCTTGCGGGACAGCGGCCAGAAACGGGTGCCGGAGCCACCGGCGATGATGACGGCGTGCAGGCGCATGGTGCGCGCCTGACTACCACGCCCGCCGCTGGAGTGCCTCGAACGCCGGCAGCCCGGCGGACAGGTCGAACAGGTTGCGCAGCATCCGCGCCGTGGCCCCCCAGATGACGTGCCCCCCCACGTCCAGGTAGTCCACCTCCACCGCCCGCCCCAGCTGCGGCACATCGTGCAGCTCCGTCCGCCGCCGCGTGGGGTCCGCCAGCACCCGCACCGGCACCTTCAGCACCTCCGCCACCTCCTCCGCTTTGGGCCGGAGCGTGACACCGCCCGCCACCACCCCGAGGAACGGCCGCACCCGGTAGCCCGTGGGCGTGGGCAGCTCGTCCAGCCCCCCCAGCACCTCCACGGCGGACGCGGGCAGCCCCAGCTCCTCCTCCGCCTCGCGCAGCGCGGTGTGCAGCGGGGAGGGGTCCGCCGCGTCCCGCCCGCCGCCGGGGAACGAAATCTGCCCCGGGTGAGCACGCAGGTGCAGCGGCCGCCGCGTGAACAGGAAGTGCGGCTCGCCCGCCTCCTCCACGAGCGGCATCAGCACCGCGGACTCCTTGAGCGTGAAGCCCGGCAGGTGGACCGCGCGCGGGACGTGGCGCCCCAACCGCTCGCGCCAGTCGGACGCCAGCGCTGCCAGCGTCACGGCGTCCCCCGGAGCCCCGGCGGCACGGCGGGCACCGTGCCCAGCATCCCCGGCGGCACGTTCTCCAGGCCGGTGGAGGGCTTCAGCACCCCGGCCCCGAGCAGGGCAAAGAGCAGTCCGCCCAGCGCCACCCGGTAGGCGATGAACACCCCCGTCGTCCGCGTGCGCAGGTACCGCAGCAGCCCCGCAATGGCACCGAGCCCCGACCCGAACGCAACGGCCGTCCCCACCGCCAGCGCCAGGAGCGACGGCCGCTCGGTGGCCTCGAGCAGGTGCTTCAGCTCGAACAGCCCCGCCAGCGCGGTGGCCGGGATGGACAGCAAGAAGGAGAAGCGCGCCGCGTCCTCCCGCTTGAAGCCCCGCCACAGCGCCCCCGTCAGCGTGGTGCCGGAGCGGCTCGCCCCGGGCAGCAGCGCCACCGCCTGGAAGACGCCCACCACCAGTGCGTCTGCCAGCGTCATCTCCTGCACCGTGCGCGCGTGCGAGGCCCGCCTCTCAACCCACCAGAGCAGCAGCGCCAGCAGCACCAGGCTGGCTGCAATGACGTACAACGACCGGAAGTGGGTCTCAACCGCCTTCTTGAGCAGCAGCCCGAGCACGCCAATCGGAAACGTCCCCAGGAGCACCCCCCACCCCAGCCGCGCCCCGGGCGTGGCCAGCGGCTGGCGCGCGCGCAGCCCGGCGAGCACCGCGCCGGACAGGGACAGCAGGTCCTTCCAGAAGTAGAGGATGACCGCCGCGGTGGTCCCCAGCTGGATGACCGCCGAGTAGGCCGCCCCCGGGTCCGGCCAGCCGAACAACTCCGGCACCAGCCGAAGGTGAGCGGTGGAACTGACGGGGAGGAATTCCGTCAGCCCCTGGACGAGTCCGAGGACGGTGGCTTGGAGCAGGCCCATGCCCGCCCTGCCTTAAGCCCCGCGCCGGGGCCGCGGCAAGGTAGAAGGCGCGCGCCATGCTGCTCAGCTACCTCACCCGCATCTCCCTCACCGCCGCCCGATCCTCGCTTGCCCCCCGCACGGGCGTGCTGGAGGAACTGCGGCTGTCCATGCGCGTGTGGCCCACGGACCTGGACACCTATGGCCACGTCAACAACGGCGTCTACCTGACGCTCATGGACCACGGGCGGCTGCAGCACTGGGTCCGCACCGGGCTGTTCGGCCAGTCCCTCAAGCGGCGGTGGATACCCGTGCTGGGCGCCAGCACGGTGCGCTACCACCGCGAGCTGAAGCTGCTGCAGCGCTTCGAGCTCGTGACGGCCCTCCGCCACTGGGACGACAAGTGGTTCTTCTTCGAGCAGCGCTTCGAGCGGGGCGGCCACGTCCACGCGGTGGGATACGTCATGGGGGTGGTCAAGCACGGCCGCACCACCATCTCACCGGGCCAGATGCTCGCCACCGTGGGCCACGACGCACCGCCGCCGCCTCCGCCTCCGGCGCTCGAGGCCTGGCAGGAGAGCCTTTCGGGGTGAATGTGGTAGAAGCCCGGCCCGTCATGGCTCTCATGCTCCGCGCCCCGCTCCTCTCCGCCGCCCTCCTGCTCTCCACACCCGGCTTCGCCGGCCCCGCCGCGCCAGACGACCTGCCCGAGGACCTGCTGGAGGGGGCGAAGGAGCACCCGGCCATCCGCAACTACCCGGGCTGCTGGGTGACGCAGCAGAAGGAGCGGGAATTCGAGGAGCTCGACTTCCCGGTGGGCGTGCGCAACGACGAGACCGTCACCCGCAAGGTGTCCGGCGCCCTCTTCGCGCAGAAGGTGTACTTCCCGCAGAAGGTGACCTGCACTCAAGTGCTCGGCAACTACGAGGCCGCCTTCCAGAAGGCCGGCATGGTGGTGCGCCGCGGCGAGTCCAACGTGGACCAGCCGCTGCTCTCGGACGGCTGCAAGTGGGTGTCCGCAGAGGGCAAGGAGAAGGGCTCGGACCGCCCGCTGTTCGCGGTGCAGAACTGCTGCCACTCTCCCGAGTACGCCTACGGCGCGCTCACCGTGGTGACGGCCCAGGCCATGCAGCAGAAGGTGGAGGTGGACGCGGACGGCATTGAGCAGGAGCTCGAGTCCGCCGGCCGCATCTCCCTTTACGGCATCAACTTCGCCACCGGGAAGGCGGACATCACCCCGGACTCGGCCAAGGCGCTCTCGGACATTGCCACCGTCATGAAGGGCCGCCCGGGCTGGAAGCTGCGCGTGGAGGGCCACACCGACGACGTGGGCCAGGCGGCGGCCAACCTGGAGCTGTCGAAGAGGCGCGCCGCGGCGGTGAAGGACTGGCTGGTGAAGAAGCACGG
>VGRA01000048.1 GCA_016875515.1 Deltaproteobacteria bacterium
GTACCCGGAGTGCCGCTTTGTGGCATGGGACCGGCCGCTCGCGGAGGCCTGCCCGCAGTGCCAATCCCCGTACCTGTTGCAGAAGTTCAGCAAGCGGGACGGGCCCTGGGTGGGGTGCCCCAACAAGGCGTGCGGCTACCGGCGATCCGTGGACGGAGGGGCCGGGGAGTCCGCGGCGGCGCAGGGGTAGTCCGGCCGGGCGGCGTGTCGGCGTTGTTGACAGTGTCGAGCGGGGGGTCTTAAAACCGCTCGACCATTTAAAGCGTTTCCCCTTTGCGGGAACACACTCGTCTCTTCCAGGGATGCCATGACTCTTCCGGTCGTCGAACTCGTCAACACGGTGGCCAGCGGGTTCACCCCCAAGGACTTCATCGCCGAGCTGTACCACCAGTCGGGGATCCCGTTCGTCCTGGTGATCTTCAACACGCTGGTGCTGGCGTTCGCGTTGGCGCTCGCGCTCTGGCGCTTGTGGATGATGACCTTCGTCTACAACTTGAGCGAGGAGAACTTCTACGACCAGGTGAAGAAGCTGGTGATCTCCGGCAACATCGAGCGGGCCATCAAGCTGTGCGGGTCCGTGCCGAAGTCACCGCTGGCCAGCGTGCTGCGCGCGGGGCTGAACCGGGCCAACAAGGGCGAGATGGAGATCACCATGGCCCTGGAAGAGTCCGCCCTGGAGCAGTCCCCCAAGTGGTCCAAGTACGTGCAGTCGCTCTTCTCCATCGCCAACATCGCCACCCTCGTCGGCCTGGTGAGCACGGTGTTGGACCTCATCGCGGTGTTCAAGGGCCTCGGCAACCTGCCCGCCGAGCAGAAGGCGGCGGTGCTCTCCGCCGGTATCTCGGGCGCCATGGTGAACACGGCGTTCGGGCTGGGCATTGCCGTGATCTGCATCTTCTTCCACCTGGTGCTGGGCCAGATCTCCAAGATCCGGATCGAGCACCTGGAGATGTACCAGACCAAGCTTCAGATCCTGCTGAAGCAGCGGGCGGCCGGCGAGTTCGGCCCGGGCGGCGTGGTGGAAGAGGCCCGCGCGTAACGCGGACGGACCGGACGGGGAACGCACGTGGCCTTCTACGCGCCCAAGCGGCAGACCAAGGTCGTCGAGCCGGAGGAAGGCGGGGAACTGAACATCGTTCCCTACCTCGACATCCTGATGAACCTCGTGATCTTCATGATCGCGTCGCTCACGGGGCTCGTGTCGTACTCCGTGCTGAACGTGGCGGCCCCGTCTGCCGGTGGCGGCGGTGGAGGGGCGGATGACTCGCCCAAGCTGGTGCTCTCCGTGCTGGTAGGCAAGCAGGGCATCTACGTGACCAGCCAGTCCACCAAGCTGAAGTTCGACGGCGCTGGGGAGCTGGTGGAGAACACCGAGGGGACGCCCACCATCCCCGCGGCCGCGGACGGCAAGCACAACTTCGAGCAGCTCACGAAGGCCATGCTGAAGATCAAGGGCCAGTTCCCGGACAAGTCGGACATCATCGTCGTGGGGGAGGCAGACCTTCCCTACGAGACCCTGATTGCCACCATGGACGCCGTCCGGGAGACGTCCGGGGCCCAGCGCAAGCTGCTCTTCCCTGACGTCGCGCTCGGCGCGCTCTGAGGCACCTCCATGGCCCTCGCACCTGCCAGGCCCGCGCCGCTCTCCGAGGACGATGTCGCCCGGATGAACCACCGCAAGCTCCGCGCCCGCAAGAAGCGCAAGGAGCGCGAGATGGCGGAGGAGATCAAGGAGCTCAACATCACCGCGATGATGGACATGATGACCATCATCCTGGTGTTCCTCCTGAAGTCCTTCGCCTCGTCCTCTGCGTCCATGACGGCCTCGGACGACGTGCACATGCCCGTCTCCTCCGCGCGGCTGACGCCCAAGGACACGGTGGCCATCACCATCACGCCGAAGAGCATCCTGGTGGGGTCCAAGAAGGTGCTGCAGCTGCAGGCAGACGGATCCGTCCCGCCGGACGCGTTTGATGCCGGCAAGATCGCCCCGCTCCACGCGGCGCTCTTCAAGGAAGTGGAGAAGCTCAAGTACATTGCGAAGCGCAACCCCAACGCGCCGTTCAGCGGTGAGCTCTCCGTGATTGGCGACAAGAAGGTCCCGTACGATCTGCTGCTGAAGGTGCTGTACACCGCGGGCCAAAACGAGCTGTCCAACTACCGGTTCGTGGTGATCTCCAGGGACGGCGGCTGACGGGCCGTTGCACGCCGCGGGGCCGCGCGCCGTCGCCGGGGAGCGGACGTGGCACCTGAAGTCGTCCAGCAGCAACCGCCGGAAGGGCCCTGGCACGCGCTCCGCTTCTAGGAGGCCGTCGCAGCGGCCGCCTCGGACGCCGCCGCCGGGCTGACGCAGGCGGAGGTGCAGGCCCGGCTGCTGCGGCTTGGCCCCAATGCGCTGCCGGCGCCGCCCGCGTGCTCCCTCCTCCGCGTCTTCCTGGCGCAGTTCCAGTCCCCGCTCGTCTACCTGCTGGCGGGCGCAGCCGCGCTGTCTTTGGGGTTGGGCCACCTGGGGGACGCGGTGGTCATTTGGGTGGTGGTGGTGCTGAACGCCGCCGTTGGAACGCTCCAGGAAGGGCGCGCGGAGCGGGCGTTGGAGGCGCTGCACGCCCACCTCAAGCAGCCCGTCCGGGTGGTGCGCGGCGGGGCCGAGGCGCTGGTGGACGCCGGCCAGCTGGTGCCCGGGGACGTGCTGCTCCAGGAGGCGGGCGAGGCGGTCCCGGCGGACGCCCGGCTGCTGAACGGGGGCCGCGGTGCACATGGCCGAGGCGGCGCTCACCGGGGAGTCGCTCCCGGTGGACAAGGGCACGCAGCCTACCGCCGCGTCACGCCCCTGCCAGAGCGCGCCAGCATGCTGTACGCCGGCACGCACGTGACAGTCGGCCGGGCGCGCGCGCTGGTGGTGGCCACAGGGGCCGCCACGGAGAGCGGCCGGGTGGCGCAGCTGGCGGAGGCGGCCGAGCCGCCGAAGACGCCGCTCGAGCGCCGCATCCAGGGCTTTGGCCGGGCGGTCATCTGGGCCGCGGGTGCCATGTTTGCCGGGGTCACCGCGCTGGGGCTCTTGCGCGGCCTGCCGTTGGGGGAGATTGCGCTGGTGGGGGTCAGCCAGGTGGTCTCCATGGTGCCCGAGGGGCTTCCCGTGGCCGTCACCGTGGCGCTCGCCATGGGCGTGCAGCGCATGGCGGCGCGCCGCGCGGTGGTGCGCCGGCTGTCTGCCGTTGAGACTTTGGGGGCCACCACCGTCATCTGTACGGACAAGGCGGGGACGCTCACCCGCAACGAGCTCAGCTGCGTGGCGGTGGCCCTGCTGGACGGGCGCACCGTGCGCATGGCCCCTCCCGGCCACCCGGGGCAGGTCTTCACCGGGGAGGGGCAGCCACACGCCGCGGAACGTGGCGTGGCCCTGCGCTCCCTGTGCGAGGCGGTGGCACCGCGCGGCGACGCCCTGCTCCACGACGGGGCTGGTGGCCCGGAAGGGATGGGGGACCCCACGGAGCTTGCGCCGCTGCACCTCGCCGAGCGCGCCGGGGTAGACGTCGTGGCCTCCCAGGCGCATTCGCCGAGCACGGACGAGGTGCCGTTCGACGCCGCCACGCGCCGGATGATCACCGCGCACGGCAGCCGGGTGTTGCTGAAGGGGGCGCCCGAGACCGTTCTCTCCTTCTGCGCGCTGGACGACGCGGCAGCCGCCCGTTGGCGGGCGCGGGCCGAGGCGCTCGCCGACGAGGCGCTGCGCACCCCGGCCGTGGCGGAGTTGGAGCGGGACGCGCCGGTGCCGCTGGACCCTGCGGCGCTCACCGGCCGGATGCGGCTGCTCGGGCTGGTGGGGCAGATGAATCCCCCGCGGCCGGAGGTGAAGGACGCGGTGGCCCACGCCCGATCTGCCGGCATCCGCACCGTCATGCTCACCGGGGACCACCGCGTGACGGGGGCGGCCGTTGCCCGCTCGCTTGGCATCCTTCGGGAGGGGGACGAGGTGGTGGACGGCCCGGAACTGGAGCAACTGCCGGACGAGACGCTGGACGCGCACATCCGGCGCATCTCCGGCTGTGCCCGCGTCCACCCGGCGCAGAAGTTCCGGATCGTTTCCGCCTGGCAGCGCAAGGGGGCGGTGGTGGCCATGACCGGGGACGGCGTCAACGACGCCCCCGCCCTGGTCAAGGCAGACGTGGGCGTGGCCATGGGCCGCAGCGGCACGGCGGCCGCCCGCGAGGCCTCGCGCGTGGTGTTGACGAACTTCGCCACCCGGGTGGCGGCGGTGGAGGAGGGGCGGGTCGTCTACCGCAACATCCAGAAGCTGCTTTTGTACCTGCTCACCACCTCCGTGGCGGTGGTGATCGTCTTCGTGGCGGCGCTGGCGCTGGGGCACCCTCCGCCTCTGGCCGCGGTGCAGATCCTGTGGATCAACCTGGTGACGGACGGGCTGATGACGGTGACGCTCATCCTCGAACCGGCGGAGGGGGACGAGCTGCAGCGGCGCCCCTTCCCGCGCGAGGCGCCGCTCGTCTCGAGGGCCATGCTGCAGCGGATGGCGCTGCTGGTGCCGGCTTTGGTGGCGGCGGTGCTCGGCTGGTACCTTGCCCGCGCGGGAACGGGCGTCCCGCATGCACAAGCCCGCACGGAGACCTTCACCGTGCTGACGCTCTGCCAGTGGTTCAACGCCCTCAACTGCCGCTCGGGGCACGTCAACACCGTGGGGCGGAGCGCGCTGCAGAACCCGTGGATCTTCGCCGGGGTGCTGGTGGGGATTGGGCTCCACGCCGCGGTCCTGTGGTGCCCACCGCTTGCTGCGGTGTTCCACACCACCCCGCTGTCCTGGCCCGCGCTGCTGTCCCTCTCCGCGGTGGCCAGCGGCGTGCTCTGGGTCGAGGAACTGCGCAAGTGGGCCGTGCGCTCACAGCGTGGGGGCTGACGACCGGCCGGCCCTCTCCCGCTCCAGCAGCGCTTGGTCCGTAGCGCACCGGATGGCGAAGGGCAGGGCCTCCAGGCGCTCGCGCGGGATGGGCTCGCCGCAGTCCACGCACTCGCCGCAGTTCCCGGCGTCCATGCGCGCGAGCGCCGCGTCAATCAGCCGCAGCTCCGTGCGCTGGGACTCCATGAGGATGGAGAGCGTGTAGTCGGCCAGCTACGCCTGCGCGGCCTCCTCGTACTCCGGGTCCCGCTCCTGCCCATGCAGCGCGCAGATCTCCCGCCGGGCCCCCAGGTGGGCGGTGAGGATGTCCCGGCGCCCGCGCTGCAGGAACTGGCGGATGGGGGAGAAATCTCGGCTGGCCATGGGGCGGAAGGTGGAGGCGGGCCCGTGCGTTGCCACCCCTGCCGGCCCCGGGGCGAGTGCGCCCGTGCGGAGAGGGGGCAGGCGTGCTAGGGGCGCGCTGCATGGGGCAAGCGAGGGACACGCTCACGGTGGTGGGAGGCGGGCTCGCCGGAAGCGAGTGCGCCTGGCAGTTGCTCCGGCTGGGGCACGCCGTCACGTTGCGCGAGATGAAGCCCGTCCGGCGCAGCCCCGCGCACCAGACGGACCGCCTGGCGGAGCTGGTGTGCTCCAACAGCTTCCGCAGCGACAACCCGGAGTTGGCCGTGGGGCTGCTCCACGAGGAGCTGCGGCGGGCGGGCAGCCTCATCCTGTCTGCGGCAGACGCCCACCGGGTGCCCGCCGGGGACGCGCTCGCGGTGGAGCGGGAGGGGTTCGCCGCCGAGGTGGAGGGGCGGCTTTCGGCGCAGCGTGGCTTTTCCCGCGTGGATGGCGAGGTGGAGGCGGTGCCGGAGGGGCTGGTGGTGCTGGCCACCGGGCCGCTCACCACCGAGAAGCTCACCACCGCGCTGGCCGGCCGGGTGGGAGAGAAGCTGTATTTCTACGACGCCATCGCCCCCATCGTCTCCGCGGACAGCATCGACCTGTCCATCGCCTTCCGGCAGAGCCGCTACGGCAAGGGGGGCGGGGACGACTACCTGAACCTCCCGTTGAACCGGGAGGAGTACCTGGCCTTCGTGAAGGCGCTGCGCGAGGGGGAGAAGGTGACGCCCCACGCCTTCGAGGAGCCGCGTTACTTCGACGGGTGCCTCCCCGTGGAGGTGATGGCGGAGCGCGGGGACGAGGTGCTGTCCCACGGCCCCATGAAGCCGGTGGGGCTGAAAGATCCGCGCACCGGGCAGCAGCCGTGGGCCGTGGTGCAGCTGCGCATGGAGGACCGGGCCGGCACCGCATGGAACCTGGTGGGGTTCCAGACGCGCCTGACGTGGCCGGAGCAGCGCCGCATCTTCCGCACGCTCCCCGGGCTGAAGGACGCGGAGTTCCTCCGCATGGGGCAGATCCACCGCAACACCTTCATTGATTCACCCCGCCTGCTGGCGGCAGACCTCTCGCTCAAGGTGGAGCCGCGGCTGTTCTTCGCCGGGCAGATCACCGGCGTGGAGGGCTACGTGGAGTCCACCGCGTGCGGGCTGCTCGCCGCGCTGGCCGTGCACGCGCGGGTGACGGATCAGCCCTTCGTGCCCCCGCCTGCCACCACCGCGCTCGGGGCGCTCTACAGGCACGTCACCGGCGAGGCCCACCCGGACGGCCACCCGCACCAGCCCACCAACGTCACCCATGGCCTCTTCCCGCCGCTGGACGGGCGCATGAAGAAGTCAGACAAGCGCGCGGCGCACCTGGCCCGCGCGCGCGCGGCGCTGCCTGCCTGGCTCTCCTCGCTGCCCCTCCCCGTTTCCGCTGCAGCCCCGCAGGAGCCTTGACCGTGCGCACCCCTTCCCGCCCTTTTCTCATCGCCGCCGCGCTCGGCTCGGCGCTCCTCCCGCTCTGGGCCTGCCAGAAGGGGGACGGCACCTCCGCCCCCACCGCCGTGCAGGCGAACAACGCGGGCAAGTCCCTGGTGCCCAGCCTCGGCAAGCAACTGGCGAAGGGGCAGGCCTCCGAGCTGCGGCTGGCCCTCGGTGGCAGGGTGGTCACCTGGCTCGCGGACGCGGAGAAGCCGCGCCTCAACGGCATCCCGCCGCAGATGCGGGTGGGGGAGCTGTGGGCCGCGGCGGTGGACGGCGGCGCCGCCCCCCGCAGGCTGGCCAACGGCGTCACCAACGTCCCGGGCGGCTGGCTCTTCACGCCAGATGGGCGCTGGGTGCTGCTGCTGGAGGGGTTCAACGCGGCGGTCAGCAGCGGGACGCTGGTGGCTGTGGACCTGTGGGATCCGGCCTCCCAGCCGGTGCGGCTGGGGGGCGGCGTGAGTTACGCGCTCGGCTCTCCGGACTCCGCGCGCGTGGCCTGGGTGGAGCAGGGCGTGCTGAAGGTGGGCAAGCTGCCGGACGGTCCCTTCCGCAGCGTGGCGGGCGAGGTCTCCACCGCCTCCTTCACCCCGGACGGCCAGTCCGTGCTGTTCCGCCGCAGGCTGACCGCGGCGGGCGGGCTGTTCCTCGCGCCGGTGGAGGGCGGGGAGCCGCGGAAGCTGGCAGACTATGTGGCAGATTTCGAGCTGGCCCCGGACGGCAAGCACCTGGCCTACACCGCACGCAGCGAGGTGGACCCGTCCTACCAGGATCTCTTCCTGGCCCCGGCCCCCGCTTTCGTGCCGAAGCGGATCGCCACGCAGGCGTGGCGCTTCGGCTTCTCCCCGGACGGCAAGTGGCTGGCGCGCACCGAGGGCTGGAAGTCCTCCGACGAGGCGGGGGACCTCTACGCAGGGCCGGCGAACGGCGAGGGGGCACGTAAGGTGGGGGAGAAGATTGGCCGCTTCAGCTTCGCGCCTGACAGCACGGCGGTGGCGTACCTGGAGTTCTACGATCCCAACGCCAACGGCGGCGCCGGGGTGCTCGGGGTGGCGGAGCTGCCGGACGGCAAGCCACGGCGCGTGGGCAACCGCGTCCCCAACTACGCCTGGGGCGCCAACGGGCAGTACGTGGCCTTCCTCTCCCGCTTCATGAAGCCGGTGTACTCCGTGGATCTCATGCTCTACGAGCGCGGGCAGGAGAAGAGCGTGAAGGTGCGCCAGGGGGCGTTCGGCTACAGCTTCTCACCGGGAAACGAGCGGCTGTACTTCCGCACGAACTGCATCCGGGATGGGCGCGCGTGTGATCTCGTGGAGGTGACGCCCGGCGAGGTGCGGCCGGCTGCGGAGGCCTCTGACGCCGGGGTGCCCTCGCCGAAGGAGCAGGCGCGGATCCTCGAGGGGCTCTACACCTTCGCCGCGTCCAGGGACGGCAGCCGCCTGCTGGTGACCTACCCGCGCTGGGAGGCGAAGACATACGACGTGGCCACCTACAACGTCGCCACGAAGCAGCGGCGCTCCATTGACTCCCTGGTGCAGGTGCCGCCTGCGTTTCTGAGCGACGACGGGAAGAAGGTCGTCTACGTGGTGGAGGACGGGGAGCGCTCGGGCGTGTACGTGTCCATCGAGGAATAGGTAAGGAAGGGAACCTGGAAAGGCGCATGAGTACCGACATGAACGAGCGAACGAACGACCAAGGAATCTCCCCCGCTGAGTAGCCTGACAGGGGCCGGTGCCAGTGTGGCGGGATCTTCGGAAGCCCCTGCGCAAGAGAGTGGGGACCCTCAGCGCCGGCCGAGCGCTTCGCCGCGGTGGCGCCTGCGGACGTTGCCGAGGCCCGCGTCGTGAGCAACCCGTGGGCCTTCGTTCAAACCGTGTACGAGTCGGCTGCCTGTGCATCGGCGATCAACGCACTTCCGGTTGACCGGTTTGTCGGCGCACAGCGCATCTTCGTGATCGGCTCAGCCAGCTGAACGCGGCAAAGGCCCTGCGGCGAATTTCACCCCGGGCCGGCGCGTGGGTAGCGTTCGGAACCATGCCGTCTGAACCCGTCTCCCCGCTGGTCGAGCGCTTCCGTGTGCACCTCGTGGACGAGCGGGGTGTGTCCCCCCACACCGTCCGGAACTACCTCTCGGACCTGGTCGCGTTCGAGCAGTACCTGCGGGTGCAGCGCGCCGGCCTGGAGAACGCGCTCCATGCGCACGTGCGCGGGTGGCTGGGGACGCTGGCCGTGGACCAGGCGGCCACCTCCCGCGCGCGCAAGCTGGCCTCGGTGAAGGGGTTCTACCGGTTCTGCGTCCGCAAGAAGCTGCTCCTGCGCAACCCGGCCGGCGCGGTGCGTTCCCCGAAGCTGCCCAAGTCGCTGCCACGGGTGCTGCCGGTGGAGGAGGTGTTCGCGCTGGTGGACGCGCCGGAGGTGGAGCGCGTGCTGGGGTTGCGAGACCGGGCCATCCTGGAGGTGCTCTACGGTGGCGGCCTGCGCGTGAGCGAGCTCGTGGGGCTGTCGCTCGGGGACCTGGACCTGCGCGGGCGCGTGCTGCACGTGCTCGGCAAGGGGCGCAAGGAGCGGCTGTGCCCATTGAATGAAGCTGCGGTGGACGCATTGAAGGAGTGGCTGACACGCCGTGGCCAGCTGCTGGCGGTGCCCCAGCCGAAGCAGGACCCCGACGCGCTGTTCCTCAACCACCGGGGCGGGAGGCTGACCGCGCGCAGCATTGCGCGGCACCTGGATCGGTACGTGCTGAAGGCCGGGCTGCAGCGGAAGACGAGCCCACACGCCATGCGCCACAGCTTCGCCACGCACCTGCTGGGCAGCGGCGCCGACATCCGCAGCATCCAGGAGCTGCTCGGCCACTCCAGCCTGTCCACCACGCAGCGGTACACCGAGGTGTCGTGGGACAAGCTGCAGGAGATCTACGACAAGGCGCACCCGCGAGCATGAGGACTCGCACGCATCACGAAGCGTGTGCCGAAAGCGTTCCCGAGGGTCTCGCGCCAGGGCCCGTGCGCCAAGCGGACTCGCGAGCGGAGCCGAGTGGGAACTACCGCGTCGGGATCGGGGCGACCGCCGGGACGCTGCCTTGCACCCCCACCTGCTTCACGTCCTGCCCGGGCTGAGCGGAGACCTTGCGGACATAGGGACCGTTGGCGTCAAGGTCCTGGACCACGAACTCACCGGCCTTGGCGCCGCGGGAGACGCCGCACTCCACCAGCCCCTGGCGCAGTACCGCGAAGGTGTTCCCCGCGTTGGTGCGCACCAGCGCCGCGTCCCGCGCAATGTCCGTGCACCCGGGGATCTCCGCGTAGGTGTCGAAGGTGATCTTCGCGTACCGCCCGGCCCGCGCCCCCGTCACCCAGGTGAAGAGCAGCGCGTCCCCGTCCGGCCCGAGCGACTTGACCAGCTCCCCGTCCGCCGTGCGCACCGTGCGCCCCGTCTCCGTGGGGCAGGCGGTCCCACCGGTCTGGAGCAGACCCAGCGGGTAGGGGCCCGGGACATACGCGGTCAGCCGCGTCCACTCGGTCAGGGAGAAGCCCACGCAGTCCCGCGTCACCGCGGTGCCCGGCTCGCCGATGCTGACCGAACCATCCGCCGCGACCTCGATGGGGAGCCCCAGGAAGAAGGCGAGCGCAGCCACCGCCTCGTCCGCGGTGGCTTGCGTCAGCACCACGCTCAGCAGCTCGCGGTCATGCGGCGCGGCCACCGCCACCGGACGCTTGAGGGACAGGCTGAGCAGCGTTGCCAGTTGCCCCGCGGAGATCTCCTTCTCCCAGAGGTAGCTGATGGGGCCACCACCGAGAGCCACCTTTGGGAAGTTCCGTGCAGGCGGCGCCTTGCCCACGAAGATGAAGTCCTCGCGGCGAACCACCCGGTCGTCCACCTGCGCGAGCAGCGTGCGGACCAGCACCTCCTTGTTCGAGACCGGGAGCTCGCCCTTCACCCGGCCCGTCAGCGGCGCGGCCATCAGGTTGAGCGAGGCGTGGCGTGCCAGCAGCATCAGCGCGTCTGCCGCGGGGGCGTTGACCTTCATGCGCTCGAGGGCCGGGGGAACGGACAGCAACGTCATCAGGAGGGCGACGGTGACCATGGCCGGGCATCCTAGAGGACGCGGCGCCCCGGGGGGAGAACGGCGTGGTGCATTCGTTCCGCCCGGGCAGTAGATCCCACGCATGTTCCACGGGACGACCATCCTCTGCGTGCGGCGGGACGGCCG
>VGRA01000049.1 GCA_016875515.1 Deltaproteobacteria bacterium
CGTTGTCGTTGCCGCGGAGAAGGCCGCAGGCAGCGGAGCAGAGGGCGAGCGCCACCAGCGCATGGCGGAGAATCATGGTTCTGTGGACCCTAGCCGATCCCGCCTCGCGTCAAGGTTCAAGATGCGTCGCGTAGTCGGAAAGGACGCACCTTGAGCTGATCCCGGGCGATCAACGCGGCATGGGCAAGCGAGGAGTCCGGACGAAGGAGCCGCAGCGGGACCAGGGATGGCTGTTCGTGCCTGCGCCGGAGGTTGGGCCGGAGCGTCCGGTGAGGCTGGTGGCGGCGGCGGTGGAGCGGCTGGACCTCGGGGACTTCCTGCGGCACGCGAAGGCGCTGGAGGGCGTGGCCGGCCGGCCGGTGACGAGCCCGACGCTGCTGCTGTCGCTGTGGCTGTACGGCATCCAGCAGGGCGTCGGCGGGGCGAAGGAGTTGGCGCGGCGGTACCAGTCGGACGCGGCCTTCCGGTGGCTGTGCGGCGGCGTGGAGAAGGCCACCTGCGTGCTGCCGCTGGCGGCGCTCGCCCACAACCTGGCTGCGCACGGCCAGCGGCTCGTCGGCGCGCTCGCGTAGGCGTCGCGGGCCACGCGGCGCATCCCTCACGCAGCCCCCGCCGGGCCGAACGTCTCACCGCCGCAAGCGGCAACGGGGGCGCCGACAGCGTGGGCACCCCCGTCGACCGTCTGAAACTGATCCACGCCCGCCTCAGCGAGCGATTGCGCGACTGCTCTTCAGGCAAGGGCAAGGAGCCGCGCGTCGAACGTGAGCAACTCCAGGTCGGCGTGGTGCTCGCGCGCCCGCTGCCAGGTCGCGAGGTGGATGGCATCCAGAGACGGGAGGTGGCTGCCTGGCGCGATGCGCCCGGCCAGCGCGCAGATGTCCTCGCTGAGGTCCCACATGTCTACCTGCGGCCACAGCTCCCGAAGGGCGTGCTCGAGCAGCGGCCGTGCCCGCTCGGCCTCCGGCCGGCGTTGCACCAGCCTGTGGATGGCGCGCTCCGCCTCGATGCGGACGAGCCGCGAGGCCAGCAAGCGAGGCGCTGCCTGCATCCGGGCCGCGACGTCCTCTGCGCCGGGCTCGTTGAAGAGGACCTTCAGCACGGCAGACGTGTCCAGGAACAGCGGCTTCACCGGTCGTCCTCGGGCCTGAGTTCGTCCAGGACGTCTTCCGAGTGGACGCCTTCGAAGCGGACGTTGGGCTGGATGACAGCCCAGTTCGCCGGGCGCGTGGCGCTCCGCAGCCGGACCTCGCCCTTGTCCGACAGGCGCTGGAGGACCTCGTCGAGGTCTGCCGGCTGGGTGGCCTGCCGCCGTGCCGGGCGCAGCTCGGCAATCACCTCGTCCCGCTTGGTGACGAGGACCGTCTCGCCCGCCTTGAGCTCGAGGAGGTACTCGCTCGGGCGTGCCTTGAGTACCTTGATTCCCACGGCCTTCATGGGGGGCGTGGTACCCACCGGTGGTCACCTCCATCAACCCCTCGCCATCCGGCCCCGGGCGCGTTAACCACGCGGGCGCCCGCCATGATCTCCGTCCACGGACTCAAGAAGCACTTTCGCGTCCACAAGCGCCCGCCCGGGCTGAAGGCCGCCGTGGCCTCGCTGTTCTCCCGCGAGTACACGACCGTGAAGGCGGTGGACGGCATCTCGTTCGACATCCGGCCGGGCGAGCGGGTGGGCTTCCTCGGCCCCAACGGCGCCGGCAAGACGACGACGCTGAAGATCCTCTCCGGCCTGCTCTACCCGTCCGAGGGCGACGTGCGGGTGGACGGCCACCTGCCGCAGGCCCGCGAGGAGGCCTTCCTCAAGAAGGTCATGCTGGTGATGGGGCAGAAGCAGCAGCTGCTCTGGGACCTGCCCCCTGCCGAGACGTTCGAGCTCAACCGCGCCGTGTACGACGTGCCGCGCGAGCAGTTCCGCAAGACGCTGGAGGAACTGACCCAGCTGCTGGAACTGGGGGACCTGGTCAACAAGCCCACCCGGCAGCTGTCCCTGGGCGAGCGAATGAAGTGCGAGCTGGCCGCGGCGCTCATCCACCGCCCGAAGGTGCTGTTCCTGGACGAGCCCACCATTGGCCTGGACGTGTCCATGCAGATGGTGATGCGGGACTTCATCAAGCGCTACAACGAGGAGACGGGCGCCACGCTCATCCTCACCAGCCACTACATGGACGACGTGGCGGCGCTGTGCCCGCGCGTAGTGGTCATCGACAAGGGGCAGCTCAGCTACGACGGCTCGCTGGACGCCCTGGTGCAGCGGGTGCGGCCGGAGAAGCGGGTGGTGCTGCACCTGGGCGGGCCGGTGGAGCGGCAGCAGCTGGAGTCCCTGGGGCAGGTGGTGTCCCTGGAGGCGGGCAAGGCGGTGCTGCAGGTGCCGCAGGCGGGGCTCTCCCAAGCGCTCTCGCGGGCGCTCGCCGGGCTCCCGGTCACGGACCTCAACGTGGAGAACGCGCCGCTCGAAGAGGTGGTGAGCGAGCTGTTCAGCCGCAGCCGCGCCGCGCGCGAAGCGGAGGCCCAGGCGTGAGCGTGCGCGGCACGGTGCGCGCGCTGCCCGCGCTGTTCAAGGTGGGGTTCGCCGAAGCGGTAGCCTACCGGGCGGAGCTGTTCGTGTGGGTGCTGTCCACCACCATGCCGCTGGTCATGTACGTGCTGTGGAGCGCGGTGGCCCGCGAGGCGCCGGTGGGGCGCTACGGGGACCGGGAGTTCCTCGCCTACTTCCTGGCCGCCTTCATCGTGCGGCAGCTCACCTCCAACTGGGCCGCGTGGCAGATGAACTTCGAGGTGCGGCAGGGCATCCTCTCCATGCGGCTGCTGCGCCCGCTGACGCCGGTGGTGTCCTGGGCGGTGGAGACACTCGCGTACATGCCCATGCGACTGCTCGTCATCGTCCCCCCGGTGGTGACGTGGCTCGCCGTGCTGGGCGGGGCCTTCCTTCCCCGGACGGTGGCGGGGTGGGGGCTGTTCGCGCTGGGCGCCGCCGGGGGCTGGCTGCTCGTATTCACCATCAACGTGTGCGTGGGGACGCTGTCGCTCTTCATGAAGAGCTCGCTCAAGCTGATGGACGCGTACCTGGCCGCCACCTTCGTCTTCTCCGGCTACCTCATCCCGGTGGAGCTGTTCCCGGACCGGCTGCGCGCCGTCGTGGAGTGGCTGCCGTTCCGCTACACCATAGGGCTCCCGGTGGAACTGCTCACCTCCCACCATGGCACGGCCGAGGCGGCGCGGCTGGTGGCGGTGCAGTGGGGCTTTTGCGCGCTGTTCGGCGTATTGGGGCTGCTGCTGTGGCGCCGGGGCATCCGCAACTTCGAGGCCTACGGGGGATGAGCGGCATGGGACGCCAGTTCCTCCGGTACCTCCGGCTGCTCGGCGTGCAGGTGCGCGCCTCGGTGCTGCTGGCGCTGCAGTACCGCGGGGACTTCCTCGTGGACGGGCCGCTGTCGCTCCTCTGGGCGCTCACCGCGGTCTCGCCCCTGCTGGTGGTGTACCGGGACCGCGCCGTGTTGGCTGGCTGGTCCTTTGGCGAGGCGCTGTTCGTGACGGGATGGTTCCTGCTGCTGACGGCGGTGGTGGAGGGGACCATCAACCCGTCCCTCACCGCGGTGGTGGACCACGTGCGCAAGGGGACGCTGGACTTCGTGCTGATGAAGCCGGCAGACGCGCAGTTCCTGGTGTCCACGGCGAAGTTCGAGCCGTGGAAGATGAACCACGTCCTCACCTCCGCGGGCATCTTCACGTGGGGGTTCGTCACGCTGGGGCGGGGCCCCACGGCGCTGGGGCTGCTGCAGGCGGCCCTGCTGCTGCTCACCGCCACGGTGCTGCTGTACTCGCTTTGGATACTGACCGTGAGCGCCGCCTTCTACGTGGTGAAGGTGGACAACCTCACCTACCTCTTCTCCTCCCTGTTCGACGCTGCGCGCTGGCCGTCCAGCTTCTTCCCCGGGCCGCTGCGCTTCGTCTTCACGGCCATCATCCCGCTGGCGGTGCTGACCACCTTTCCGGCGGAGGCCATGCTCGGCCGGCTGGAAGGGAGGCACCTCCTGGGGGCCATGGTCGCCGCGGCCGCTTTCTCCGCGCTGGCCCGGGCGGCGTGGAGGCGGTCGCTGGCCCAATACACCTCCGCCAGCAGCTGACGGGAGGACACGGGGGGCGCCGGCTGTAGTAGAGCGCCGACCCACGATGTCGAACGAGCTCGAACGCCAGGTCGCCCGCCGCCGCACCTTTGCCATCATCAGCCACCCGGACGCGGGCAAGACGACGCTGACGGAGAAGCTGCTCTTGTACGGCGGCGCCATCCACCTGGCCGGCAGCGTCAAGGCGCGCCGGGCGAGCCGCCACGCCACGTCCGACTGGATGGAGCTGGAGAAGCAGCGCGGCATCTCCGTCACGTCCTCCGTGCTGCAGTTCGACTACCGGGGCCACGCGGTCAACCTGCTGGACACCCCGGGCCACCAGGACTTCAGCGAGGACACCTACCGCACGCTGGCCGCGGCAGACGCGGCGGTGATGCTCATTGACGCCGCCAAGGGCGTGGAGCCGCAGACGAAGAAGCTCTTCAAGGTGTGCCGGATGCGAAAGATCCCCATCTTCACCTTCGTCAACAAGCTGGACCGCTTCGGCCGCGAGCCGCTGGAGCTGATGGACGAGCTGGAGCAGGTGCTGGGCATCCGCGCCTACCCCATGAACTGGCCCATTGGCATGGGACCGGAGTTCCGCGGCGTCTACGACCGGGAGTCCAGGGCGGTCCACGTCTTCTCCTCGGAAGGGCGCCACGGCGAGTCCCAGGTGGAGGAGCGCACGGTGGCGCTGGACAGCCCGGACATCCTCTCCGCGCTGACGGGGAACGAGCTGCAGAAGCTGAAGGACGACATCGAGCTGCTCGACATTGGCGGGGACGCGTTTGCCCGGGAGAAGGTGGACCGCGGGCAGATAACGCCCATGTTCTTCGGCTCGGCCATGACGAACTTCGGCGTGCGGCCGTTCCTGGACGACTTCCTGGAACTGGCGCCGCTGCCGCTGCCGCGCCTGACGGACCACGGGGACGTGCGGGAGCCGGGCAACGAAAAGTTCGCGGGGTTCGTCTTCAAGATCCAAGCGAACATGGACCCGCAGCACCGGGACCGCATTGCGTTCCTGCGCGTGGTGTCCGGCCGCTACGTGAAGGGGATGAATGCCCACCACAGCCGGCTGGAGAAGGTGGTGAGGCTGGCCAAGCCGTCGCAATTCCTGGCCGCCGAGCGGACCTCCATCGAGGACGCCTGGCCGGGGGACGTCATTGGCCTGTTCGACCCGGGGATGTTCCGCATCGGGGACACGCTGGCGGAGGACGCGGGCTTCGCGTTCGAGGGGGTGCCGCGCTTCTCGCCGGAGCACTTCGCGGTGGTGCGCGCCAAGGACCCGCTGCGCCGCAAGCAGATGGAGAAGGGGCTGGAGCAGCTGGCGGAGGAGGGGACCATCCAGATCTTCCAGCAGCTGCAGATGGGGATGAAGGACCCCATCGTGGGGGTGGTGGGGGCGCTGCAGTTCGAGGTGCTGCAGTTCCGCATCGAGCACGAGTACGGCGCCCACATCCTGCTGGACCGGCTGCCCTTCACCCACGCCCGCTGGGTGGTGGGGAAGGACTTCGACGCCAAGGCGTTCGACTGGGAGGGCAACCGCCAGACGGTGCAGGACCGGGACGGGCTGCCGCTCGTGCTCTTCCGGGACGACTGGGCCCTGCAGCACGCGGAGCAGAAGCACCCGGAGCTGCAGTTCCTGGCCGCGGCCCCGCAACTGCGGGATGGCGCCGTGGTCTTCGCGCCGAAGGTGTAGCTACCGGCCGTCAGCGGAACGGCCGCACCGTGCCGTCGTCCACAACGTTGCCCTTCTTGCGCTGCTTGGGGGGCTCTCGGTCCTTCAGCACCAGCCCCTCCTTGTAGCGCCGCGCCGCGTGAGGCCCGACGAGGAACCCCAGTGGCTCGCTCTTGCGGCAGGTCTTCTTCAGGTAGTCCTCAATCTCCATAAAGACCTTGCGGAAGCGGTCCGGGGCGGAGTTCTGCCGGCCGGTCTGCGGGGTGACGTCCAGCTCGGCCCACAGCTGGCCGGACAAGAGAGCCCCGTCCTCGTCCAGCGTGCTGCGCTCCCAGAAGAGGACCGGCGAGCGCACCTCGTCCACGCGCCAGCTGCCCTTGTCCGGGCCGCGCTTGACGGTGTCCACCAGCACGGGCCCCAGGTCCGCGGCGGCCAGGTAGACGTCCTCCCCGGGGAGGTGGGCGTGCACGTCCGGCCCGGCGTGGAAGGTCTTCCAGTCCTTCGGGATGCGCCGCGGGTAGACCTCCAGGCGGTACCTCTCGAGAAAGCGGAGGAGCTGCAGCTCGTCCTCCGGGACAAGGAACAGGTGGAGCCGGTTGGCCATGGTGGGAACCGCCCTAGCACGGGGCCGCGCTATCCTCACGCCCTCTCACATGGACACCCCCTCTCAGAAGCTGCTTGCGCGGATGCAGGAATTGCGGGACCTCGGCGGGGCCATTGGCCTGTGCACCTGGGACCAGGAGACGTACATGCCGGAGGGCGCGTCGGAGGGGCGCGCCGCCATCCTGGGGACGCTGGAGTCCCTCTCCCATGAACGCCTGGTGGCGCCGGAGGTGGGGGATTGGCTGGAGGCGAGCCTGCAGGATGCGCGGCTCACCCCGGACCAGCGGCGCATGTCGGAGCTGCTGAAGGAGGACCGGGACCGCGCGGTGAAGCTGCCGTCGTCGCTCGTCCGCGAGATTGCGGTGGAGCAGTCCGCCGCCATCTCCGCCTGGCGGCAAGCCCGGGCGGAGAAGGACTTTCAGCTGTTCGCCCCGAAGCTGCAGCGGCTGCTGGAATTGCGGCGCGCGCAGGCGGACGCCTGGGGCCACGGCGGCGAGCGGTACGACGCGCTGCTCGAGAGGTTCGAGCGGGGCATGCGGGTGCAGCGGCTGACCCCGGTGCTGGAGGCGCTCAAGGCGCAGCTTGTGCCGCTGGTGCGGGCGCTCGCCGGGCGCGAGCCGCTGCAGGGCCGGCCGGAGCTGTTGGGCGGCTCGCGCACCTACGCGGACGGGGCGCAGTGGCAGTTGACGTTGGACGTCCTTGCGGCCATGGGCTTCGACTTCAGGGCCGGCCGGCAGGACCGCTCCATCCACCCGTTCACCGGCGGCTCCCACCCGCAGGACGTGCGGCTCACCACGCGGCTGGAGGCATCCACCCCGGTGCCCTCCTTCTTCGGCGCGCTGCACGAGGGGGGGCACGGGCTGTTCGAGCAGGGCTTCGCAGAAGGGGACTTCCGCACGCCGCTGGCCGCCTCGCCGTCTATGGGGCTTCACGAGTCCCAGTCCCTGCTGTGGGAGAACCAGGTGGGGCGCGGCCAGGCCTTCTGGCGCCACTGGTTCCCGCGCTTCCAGGCTGCCTTCCCGGAGGCGCTCGCCGGGGTGTCCGAGGCGTCCTTCCACGCGGAGGTGAACCGCGTGCAGCCGTCCTTCATCCGGGTGGAGGCGGACGAGGTGACGTACAACCTGCACGTCGTCCTCCGCTACGAGCTGGAGCTGCTGCTGCTCCGGGACGCGCTGCCGCTGTCCGAGCTGCCGGGGGCGTGGGACGCGCGCATGCAGCAGTACCTGGGCATCACGCCGCCGGACCCGGTGAAGGGGGTGCTGCAGGACATCCACTGGGCGTGGGGCGAGTTCGGCTACTTCCCCACCTACACGCTGGGCAACCTCTACGCGGCCTCCCTGTACGCGGCGGCCCAGCGGGCGCTGCCGACGTTGGAGCAGGACATTGCCTCCGGGAACCTGCTGGGGCTCCGGGACTACCTCCGCAAGAACATCCATGCGCCCGGGTACCGGCTGCCCGCGGAGGAGCGGGTGCGCGCGGTGACGGGGGAGGGGCTGACGGACCGGGACTTCGTGGCCTACCTGCGGGGCAAGTACGGCGCGCTGTACGGGGTCTCCCTCTGATGCAGCGACCGGCGCCCATCCCCCGCGGCCGGCTGCTCGCGTTCCTCGGGGTGGCCACCTTCTTCGAGGGGTTCGACGTCACTGCGCTCTCGCAGGTGCTGCCGCTGCTGGGGAGCGACGCAGGCTTTGGCCTGTCCGAGGCCGCGAAGGGGTGGCTCGTGGGGGCCATTGGGCTGGGGCCCATGCTGTCCTGGTTCCTGGTGCGCGAGGCGGACCGGGTGGGGCGCCGCCCCATCATGGCGTTGACGCTGACCGGCTACGCGGTCTGCACGCTCCTGTCCGGGTTGGCCCCCAACGTCTGGGTGTTCGGCCTCTTCCAGGTGGTGGCCCGCGCCTTCCTGGTGGGGGAGTGGGCGGTGGCCATGGTGTACGCGGCGGAGGAGTTCCCCGCGGCCGAGCGGGCGCGGGTGATGGGGTTTCTCCACGCGCTCGCATACCTGGGCGGGTTGCTGTGCGGCGTGGTCGCCCCGTTGCTCTCAAAGGGGCCGTTCGGGTGGCGGACGGTGTTCTTCCTGGGCGTGCTGCCGGCGCTGCTGATGGCCTTTGCGAGGCGGAGCCTGCCGGAGACGGCGCGCTTTTTGTCCGGCGGCGTCGAGCGGGCGAAGGCGGGGGAGTTGCTTGCCCCGTGGCGGTCCGCGTGGGCGGGGCGTCTGTGGGTGGTGTCCGCGGCGTGGGCGCTGACCTACGTGTGCGTGGCCCCCACGGTGAACTTCTGGAAGCAGTTCGTCCTGCGCGAGCGCGGCTTGTCGGAGGCGGAGTTCGTGAAGGCATTCCTGCTGGGGGCGCTGCTGGCCGCGCCGTTCACCCTGCTCACGGGGCGGATCGTGGAGGGGCTCGGGCGGCGGCGGAGCGCGGCGGTGCTGTTCCCGTTCTGCGCGGCGGCGGTGGCCTGTGCCTTCTCGCTGCACGGCTTCTGGCCCCTGGCGCTCTCCTTCGGTGCGGCCATGTTCGGCACGGCGGCGGTGGTGCCGGTGCTCAACGCCTGGACGACGGAGCTGTTCCCCACGCACCTGCGCGGCAGCGCCTTTGCGTGGAGCAACACGCTGCTGGGGCGGGTGGGCTCGGTGCTGGCGCCCGTCCTCATGGGGCAGGCGGCCACGTCAGTGGGCTGGGGTCTCCCGGTGGCGCTCTCCGCGTTGGGACCCCTGGTGGCGTCTGGCCTGATGTTGGCGGCCTTTCCAGAAACCCGGGGACGGGAGCTCGAGGAGACGAGTAAAATGACTAGCGTTTCCGGCGGCACTCCGGATACAGAGCCGTCATGAAGGATATTCAGCCATGAGCCGACCGGCGCCCCAGCGGGACGTCCCCATGGCGGAGGCCATCCTCCGGGCCACGTTGGTGGCGCTCGAGCAGCATGGCGAGGCCGGGATCCGCGTGATGGACATTGCCCGGGCAGTGGGCTGCTCGGTGGGTATCCTGTACCACCACTACGGTGACCGCGAGGGGCTCATCCGGGCGGCGTGGGCCCGGCAGTTCGAGGGACTGCTGGAGGCGGACACGCGGATGCTGTACGAGGCCTTCGAGCGGTGCCAGACGGTGGAGGAGTTCCGGGGCGTGCTGCTGCGCGCCTCGGAGATTGGCGGCGGCCCCGAGCGGCGGGAGATGCGCCGCAAGCGGATTGGCGTGCTGGGGGCGGCGTGGAGGCGCCCCGCGCTGGAGCAGGCCATTGGCCGCGTCCAGGCGGACCGCACCACGGAGCTGCAGCGGGCGGTGGAGCTGGCCCAGCAGAGGGGGTTCATCTCCCGGGAGGTGAGCGCCCGGACGGTGGCCACCTTCACCCAAGCCTACACCCTGGGGCGCATCCTGTCGGATATTGACGCCGAGGGACTCTGCCCGGACGGGGAGTGGTCGGCGCTCGCCCATCGCTTCCTGCTGTCGCTGGTCCAGCCGGGCTGAGGCGCCGGGGGGCCAGGCCGCCGGCCGGCATGGTGACGTTTGTTGAAAACGTTTCGTTGAATCGCCGGCAGTGTTTGCTGTAAGTGTGCGGGGTGGGTCGGAATCATCCGGCCGCCAAGTGCAACCGGCGGTTGCAAAGTGACCCATCAGCGACGCCGGGATGACGGTGATGTCGAGGCGGTGAACCCTCCCAAGCTTTCGGGAGGTGGCACATGGCGGGACGGAAGGTGGGCAGCGAGCAGGAGGCGCGTCGGTGTCTGGCGGCGGCGCGAGCAGCGTGACCGATCAGCAACGGCGGGATGACGAGCGAGCCGGGGTGTGACGCGATCACCCGCGACCGGGCAGAGCGTCCCGTCCGTTCAGCCGAGCGTCTTCTTGAAAGCGGCGGGCGTGATGGCCTCGAGCGGGAGGTTGAAGACGTCCCGGTGAGTGCCCAGCCGCTCGAAGGCCCAGGTGAGGTAGGCCTGCACCGGCACGCCGACGGTGCGGCAGGTAGCGACAATGCCAAGCAGCACGCAGGCGCGGTGTGCGCCCTCGGTGCTGCCGGCAAACAGCACGTTGAGGCGCAGCTTGGCGACGTTCTGGAATTCCCTCTCCGTGGCGGAGTTGTCGATGGGGACGTCCGCGTCGTCGATGAAGTGGAAGAGTGCGCCCTTGTGCCGCTGGTAGTACCGGACTGCCGCCATGAGTGGCTCCGAGGGCAGCAGCGTCGGGGCCACTGCGTCGCACCAGCGCTCCAGCTGGGTGGCGAGCGGCCGGATGAAGCGGCGGCGGTGGGCGACCAGGGCGTCCCCCGCGAGGCCCAACTCCTGGGCCCTCTCCTCCTCTGCGTACATGGCGGCGACGAAGCCTCCGCCCTCTGCAGCCAGAGTGGGCTGCGTCTCTTCGGCGTCGCGGAATTTCCGCCGGCCGTGGGCGTTGCACCCCGCCTCGAGGACGGTGCCGTCTGCATACACGGCGTTGAGGCGGTGTTCCGCGTCCGCGGTGAGGACGCCGCGGAAGCGCGTCAGCTTGGAGGTGAGGTTGTCGCTGGCCTTGTCCGCCTCGTACTGGAAGACGGCGCAGTCCCTGTTTCGGTACA
>VGRA01000050.1 GCA_016875515.1 Deltaproteobacteria bacterium
CCATCCGCTGCACCACCGCGGCGGACACCGTCTGGCGCTGCTGCAGGTGTGCCTCAGTACCGAGGGTGCCCGCAGCCTCCGCGTCCGCCTCCACCCGGTACTGGGCCAGGATGGCGTCGAGCGCAGCTTGCGCCTCGGGGGCGGTGGGCAGCGCGTCGACGAATTTCCTCCGGACGGGCGCCCAGCAGCCCACGCGGACGCGCCCCTCGGGGACGGTGACGGCGTTGTACCCGGTGTACCCGTCCACCTGCAGCCAGCACCGCGCCCCGCCCAGCGCCGAGACGGCCGTCTCCCCACTGCGTCCCTGCGCGTGGACGTACGCCACCAGCTTCCCCGCCCGGAATGTCCAGACGTACCCCTTGCGCGTCTTGCCCTTCTCCAGCACCCGCTGCGGCGCCTCGTCCGCCTGGACGTGCTCCTCCAGCCGGATGACGTCCAACAGCCGCGAGACGAAGACGAAGAGGTGCCCGGCGTAGAGGTTTTCCCTCCACACGTTTCGGACGATGGCCGACAGCCCGTCGATGCCAAACCGCAAGTCGACGCGCTCGGCGGCCAGGAGGATGCGTACGGCACGGGGCAGCTGCAGCACGGTGGGGGCGCCCGCCTTCTGCCAGCCCAACCGGTGGGGAGCGTGTCGGTCGTGACCTGGACGGGCGACTCGAACGAGCCGTTCGGGACCTCGAATGATCCGGGCAGGCCCATCAGCACCATCAACTGGCCGCCCAGGATGCGCGGCCAGCACGTGCCGTTCGAGGTGCCTCGCGCCTGCACCTGCACCCCGAGGACCGTTCCAGCCAGCGTGGAAGTCGGCGCCACGAACTCCGCTTGGGCGAGGGTCCACTGGCCGCTCGGGAGGCTGGAGAGGGGGATCTCCGTGTTCTGCGCCGTCCCGGAAACCACGAAGCCGAGTTCCGGGCCGGAGCCCGACCCGCCAAAGCTGCCTGCGTTGGGCCGTGGTGCGAGGTTTTCACAGCGGAACGCGAGCCGGCTCAGCCGAGGTCCAGGGGCTGGCAGCGCTCGCACGCGTACATCGGGCGGTTGGCATTGCGCGTGACGGTGACGCGCTCGCCGCAGGTGTGGCACGCCGTGCGGCCGTAGACGTGGAGCGCCTCGTCGCGGCGCACGCGGCGGCGGCCCTCGTGGGGAACCGTGACGATGCGCTTCTCACGCACACCCGCCGCGAGCAGCTGCCGGGCCAGCGCCCAGAGCTCGTCGAACTTCGCTCGCCCCAGCCGGCTCGCGGGTGTCTCGGGATGCAGCCGCACCAAGTGAAGGAGCTCTGCGCGGTACACGTTGCCGATCCCGGCGAAAACCGACTGGTCGAGCAGGACCGCTGCGATGCTCCGGTGCGAGCGGCTCAGGGTCTGCCAGGCCGCCTCCACGTTGGCCCCGGGCGCCAGGGGATCTGCGCCGAGCCGCTCTCGCAGCGCCCGGACGCCTCGGGCGGACAGCAGCTCGCAACGCGTTGGCCCCACGAGGTCCCACGTCCAGTCCGGGACGGTAAGCCTCATCCGGGTGGTGCTTCGTGGCAACGGGGCAGGGTGCCTTCGCCGGTAGAAGCGCCCAAACAGGCCCAGGTGGATGTGCACCACGCCCGCCCTTCCAAAGCGCAGCAGCAGGTGCTTACCGACCGCTTCCGTCCCCGTCAGCTTGCAGCCATCCAGTCGGGTTGCCCCGTCGAACCGTCCCTGGGGCGAGGAAACGGCAACCACGTTGCCCAAGAGGTCGCGGCTCAGGTCCAGCGCGAGGCGGTGAAGGGTATGTCCTTCCGGCATGGCCGTATGGATGCCCGAACCGTGAGGGGGGTTCTCGCGCTGTCGACGCGGGGAGGCCGGCGCTCGGTGTTCGGGCAGCCTGGAACGGACGCGGTCTGTCCGTCTGCCCATGGACCGTCTTGCAGGCGTGTTCACGGGTACCCGGTTGGGCGAGCCATCGTCGGAGGGGTGGCCTGGCGGTCCCTTGACGCTGCGTGGCCGGGTCGGCGCCCTCTTTGGTTGATGACACGAACGCACACCTGACGGAAACCGTTGCTCGCCTGAGGGCTCTCCTTCTCGCTGTTGCTGGTGGGCGCGGCCGCCGGGGCCGAGGCGCCCGCCGATCCCTGCCGAGGGGAGCACTGTGAGCTCCTCGCGCCGCCTGCTGCCTGCGTGGGCGCCACGACGCCACAGGCGGACGCCCCGGACTTCGAGGTCCGCGTGTCGGTCTCGCCGCCTCGGGTCTCGCCCGGCGCCGAAACCGCCGTGACCCTGGAGCTCGTGAACCGGTCGGCCGTGCCCGCTTCCTTTGCCTACGAAGTGGACTGCATCAAGCCGGAGGTGCAGGCGTACCGGGGGGGGGCAAGCGGGCGGACTTTGCGGGGGCCCCGGAGGGAGAGCTCCTGTCGTGTGTGAAGGTGGCTCGACTCGTCGTCGAACCCGGGGGAGTGCTGGTGGCGACGCTCCCCGTCCGGGCCGTGCGGCGTGTGGCCGGCTCCATGGCGGAGCTGTTCGAACCCCGGATCGTGGGGCCCTTGTCGAAGGGTCGCTGCGAGCTGCGCGTCGGCGTGGCGAAATTCCCGCTCGTTTCGGCCATCCGGGACGTTCGGGGGACGCTCGACGTGGGCCCCCGAGCCGGTGCTGCGTCCCGGCTCCAGGCCGAGCGCGGTCCGCCGGAAGCGGCGGGCGCCTGCTGTCCGAAGTCGACGGCGAACGTCGCCGAGGGCGCGTGCGCCTGGTCGACGAACGCGAAGCCAGCGGCGTCGAAGGCGTTGCTGGGTTCCCCCGTGATGCCCAGGCCGCGGAGACCATGAAGTCGCTGCTCGAAAGCTCATTCGGTTTTGTCGCGCTGGCGGCGTGGACGTGGCGAGACAGCGGCCCTGCGTGGTTGCCTCTTCGTTGCGCGTGAGACGGGAGAGGGTTCGCACTGTGCAAGCGGGACAGCCTGGGAGCGCCGTTGAAAAGGTGAGTGCGCCGGGCAGGTGGGGCCGCTTGGCTCCCGGTTTTGCGAAGCGGTGGCTGCCACTGGTGCGCGCCGTGTCCCGGCCGTTCCGGCCGCGGCTGGAGAGGCTTCCCGCGGAGGGGCCCTGGCTTCCCGTGGCGAACCACTCGGGCGTATTCGGCATCGCGGAGCTCACGTGCTTCGCGGCGCTCTGGCTGGAGCGCTTCGGCACGCAGCGGCCGCTGGGGGTTGCGCCCACCTTCGTGACGCTCGTGGTGGGAACCATGTCGCGGCGCTCCGCGGACGCCGCCACCCGGGAGCGGCGCATGGAGCAGGCGCTCGCCGCGCACGAGCTGGAGCGGCAGCAGGCCGCCACTGAGCGCAGGGAGCGGCGGGTGGTGGACCTGCTGGGGGCCAGCCACGACATCAAGAACGTCATCTCCACCGCCTCCCTCAACGCCGCCTCCCTGCGCAAGGCGCTCGAGTCCAGCGGAACGCCGGACCCGGCCCTGCTGGAGAGGATGGACAAGGTGCAGCAGGCGCTCGCACTGGTGGTGGCCCTCTCCCGCACCTCGCGCGAGCCGGCCACGGCGGAGTCGACGCCGGGCGAGCCCGGCTGCTCCCCGCTGCGCGCTGCCTCCGTGCGCGGGGTGACCCCGGCGCTGGTGCTGACCGCCGCGTGCGACGTGCTGCGCGACGAGGGGGCCGCGTACGCCGCCCGCCTCCGGGACGAGGGCGTGGAGGTGGAGCACGCCGAGTACCCCGGCGCACTCCACTGCCTCTTCAGCATGCAGGGGCTGGCCGAGGGCGTCAGCGCGGTGCAGCAGCTGGCACGGTGGCTCGCCCCCCGCTGGTGAGCGGCGAGAGGGACGGGCCGTTGGACTGCAGCCAACTGATGGCGCGCGCCGGGTAGAAGAGGGACCGCAGCCGGGGCAGCGCGTCGAAGCGGCCCGGGGCCACGCGGTACTCGCCTGCGGCCTCCACGAGCCAGCCCTCCTCCAGCGCCCGCGCCACCGCGGGGCCGCACGCCTGCTGCAGCGACACCCCGTGCGCCGTCTGGAAACGCGCCGGGTCCAACCGCCCGAAGCTGAGGGACAAGAGCACCTGCTTGGCCACCCGCTCCTGCGGCGGCAGCGCGTAGAGGTCCGAGAGCGGCAGCACCGCCCCGCCCTCCACCTGCTCCACCCAGGCGTCCACCTTGTACGGGGCGAAGCCCCAGTGGCCGCCGCACAGCGTGCTCGCGTAGTTGCCCACCCCCACGTACGGCAGGCCGTCCAGGAGCCTCCCCTCGAAGTACGGCGAGGTGCCCGTCTCCCCCGCGTGGCGGGAGAAGTTGAGCGAGCCGTAGGGGGCGTGGAAGCCGCGCGCGGTGAGCACCTCGTAGGCGGCGTCGTACAGCCGGGCGTACTCGGACGGCGTGGGGAGGGAGGGCGTCACCCGCGTCAGCGCCCGCCCCTTGCCGCGGTACAGGCAGTCATAGGTGGTCACCGAGTCCACGCCCGCGTCCGCCACCCGCGCCACGTCCGCGGCGAAGTCCGCGGGCCCCTGCCCCGGCAACCCGAAGATGAGGTCCGCGTTCACCCGCTGGAAGCCCGCGCGCCGAAGCGCCGCCAGCGCCCGGTCTGCCTGGCCCACCTGGGCGGTGCGCCGCACCGCCTCCAGCACCGCCCCGGCCGTGCTCTGCACCCCCAGCGACACGCGACTCACCCCGCCCTGCGCGAGCAGGCGCAGTTTGTCCGGCTCGTGTGCGGCCACCGCCGGCGTCGTCTCGACGGAGAGGGGGAACGGGCTCGCAGACTTCGCCGCCCAGGGCTTCAGCGCCTCCAGGAGCGACTCGAGCAGCGGCATCCCGAGCAGCGTGGGCGTGCCGCCGCCCAGGTCGATGCCCGGCACCTCCACGTCCCTCCGTACCGCCCCGGAGAGGCGCCCCAGCGCCGTGCAGAGCGCCCGCACGTAGCGGGCCTGCCGCTCGGGCGTCCCGTGGGTGTCCACGGCGAAGTTGCAGTAGCTGCAGCGCGCCTCGCAGAAGGGCACGTGGACGTACAGGAGGAGACGGCGGGCGCTCGCAACAGCCTCCAATACCTTTGGAGTGCCGGCGGGCGCGCGGAAGTGGTCCATCACGTACTCGCGGCGCGGCGGGTACTGCACCGTGAAGTCGTGCGGGTGGCGCCCGGCCAGCGCCACGTGGCCGTCCAGCATCACGCCTGCGCCCCAAGTTCCTGCGCGAGCAGCCGCGCCACCTCCGCCACGTCCGCGTCCGGCAGCGTCTGGTGCACCCCTACGAAGCCCGCGCTGCGCGCGAGCGCCCGGCATTTCTGCAGACCGTCGTGCGGGACGTCCGCGTAGGCCGGCTGGTCCACCACCGGCCCGCCCATCAGGCTGCGCACCTCCACCCCGTGGCCGGCCATGGCCTCGGCGAACGGTTCGATGGGGCGCCCTGACAGCTCGAACGGGAAGACGAACGGCGAGCCGGAGCCCGCGGGCGCCGGCCACACCCGCACGCCGGGGACCCCTTTGAGCGCGCGGAACAGGACGTCGTAGTGGGCCCGCCGGCGCGCCTCCTGCTCGCCCCACGTCTGCAGGGTGAAGCGCCCGAAGCAGGCATTGAGCTCCGACATCTCCAGGTTGTGGCCACGCCGGACGTAGTGGAACTGGTGGTGCATCCCCGCTGGCGCGCTGCACGGCACCTCCTCCAGGTGGCAGGTGCAGGCCCGCCCCCAGTGGACGAGGGAGTCCACGCGCGCGTGCCAGGCGCCATCCGGCGAGAGCACCGCCCCGCCGCCGAAGGCCGAGAGGTGGTGCGGGTGGTAGAAGCTCCAGGTCGTCAGGTCCCCGAGCGCGTGCGCCGGCGCCCCGTCCACCTGCAGGTCCATGGTCTCGCAGGCGTCCTGCAGCACGCGCGCACCGCGGCGCCGCGCCAGGGAGACGAGCGCGCGCAGCCGCGCCGGGAAGCCCAGGAAGTGCGTGACGCACACCACCTTCGTCTCCGGCGTGAGCGCCGCCTCCAGGGCGGCGGGGGCCATGCCGAAGCCGCCCGCCTCCGTGTCCACCGCCCTCGCCGCGTAGCCGGCCGAAAGCAGGGAGGAGAGCGTGGTGGGGAAGGTGAAGCCCGCCACCAGCGCCTCGCCCGGGCCGGTCACCTCGCGCAAGGCCAGCGCCGCCGCCAGGTTGGCCGAGGAGCCGGAGTTGGTGAGCGCCACGTGCGGCGCCCCGAAGGTGTCCGACAGCGCGCGCGCAAGGGCGTTCAAGCTGCGGCGGGAAGGGCCGAGCTCCTGCTCGAGGAAGGCCCCGAAGCCCTCCGTCGCCGTGCGGCCCGTGCAGGGGTAGCGGAAGCGGCTCAAGCGCGCTGGACCCCGGACTCCGGGACCGTGGCAATCCTGTTCCGCAGCAGCTCCCTGCGCTCGGCCAAGCGCTTCTGGATGACCGGGTCCGACTTCGTCTTCGGCTCGGGCACGAGCACCCCCTCCTCCAGCTGCAGGTACGTCCTCGAGAGCAGCATCCAGGTCTCCAGCTCGAGCCGCAGCAGGCCGCGCGACGCCGGCACCAACTGCGCCACCGCCGCCATCTCCGCCACGTGCGCGTCCAGGTGGCGCGTGAAGGCGGCGTCCGCGTTGTCACCGTCCAGGACGAGGGGTTCCAGCAGCCGCATCATCCGCTTGTCCGCGACTTCGAACCACAGCGTCGGCGCTGTCTGGATGAGCCAGCGGGCGCCCCGGGGGAAGCCCCGGTAGGAGACGCTCACCGCCCTCCCCAGCAGCACGCGGAGCGCCGCCCGGATGGTCCGCTGGAGCGGCAGGGACAGCATGCCGCGGTAGGCGGAGATGGCGAGGAAGACCGCGGCGAGCGCGACGAGGCCGGACTTCGATGCAGCGAGCACCTCCTGCCAGCTCGCCAGGTATCCCGGGGGGTCCCTGAACAGGTAGCGGTCCTCCACCTGGACGAACACCGATCCGAGCGTGATGAGGCAGAACCAGGTCATGATCATGTTCATCCGCCCCTACCGCCGGGACTCGCCCTGCTCGGCGAGCGAGTGGCAGAACTCCCGCAGGACGGTGAGGTTGTCCTTCAGGTTCTCCAACTCCTCGGGGACCTCGTCCTCCCGGTCCTCCACCCGCACCAGGGGCAGCAGCAGCGCCGCCTTCTCCCGCGTCAGGCGGGTCTTCCGCCGCTCGTCCTCCTCGTCCCGGCGGCGGTAGAGCTTGGGGAGCTTGAAGCGCGCCTCGGCCGCGCGCAGCCCGATGTGCTCGGCGAGATCGGTGGCACGCTCGTCGAACCGGGAGTGGTTGGCCAGCTGGTCCACCAGGTCCATGGAGCGGTCGAGCCAGTCCTCGTCGCCCTGCCCCTCGCCTGCCTCGAGGACCTCCACGAGGAAGCTCTTCTCCGCCAGCCGCTCGCAGGGAGCCTCGAACTGGACGGCGCTGAGGCGGAGCCGGAGACCTGCCTGTTTCTCCTCCCGCCCCGCGCCCAGGGCCTCGCGGGCCCCCGGCCACTCGCCCTCCACGACCAGGATCTCCCAGTTCTTGATGAAGGACCCCTCCAGCTGCAGCGTGGTCCCGCGCTTCGTCTTCACCGACTGCCCGAGCGCCTCCAGCTGCTTGTCCGGCGCGCTCTTCGGCGGCCGCCCCGGGCCGGGCCTGTCCTGCTGGGGCTGGTGCATCAGCCGGTGGATGATGACCGGCTCGGCGGACACCGCCTCCTCTGCTGCGCTGCTGCGTCGTGCACCCATGCTCTCCCTCCCCCCTCGTTGAAACCGGTGCCGGCCCTACACCCCCAGCACCTTCACAATGACCCGCTTGCGCCGCTGCCCGTCGAACTCGGCGTAGAAGACCTGCTGCCACGTGCCCAGGTCCAGCCTCCCCGCCGTGATGGGCAACACCACCTCGTGGTGGACCAGCAGGGACTTCAGGTGCGCGTCCCCGTTGTCCTCGCCCGTCTGGTGGTGCCGGTAGTCCGGCCCCTCGGGCGCAAGCCGCTGCAGCCACTCCCAGATGTCCCCGTGCAGCCCGGGCTCGTCGTCGTTCACGAAGACGCCCGCGGTGATGTGCATGGCGGACACCAGCGCCATGCCCTCCTTCACGCCGGACGCCGCCACCGCGGCGGCCACCTCGTCCGTGATGCGGACCAGCTCGCGCCGCTGCTTCGTCTGGAACCAGAGGTACTCGGTGTGGGCCTTCATGGCCCCGGGTGTACAGTCCGGCCGCCGTGCCTGACAACCCGCGCGGCAGGGGGAACCGAACCGTGCGCCGTGCCGTCCTTGTGTCCACCGCCTTCCTGTGTGCCACCGCCTGCAGCCCCGGGGCGAAGGTCACCGCCAACGTCGTCGCTGGAACCGCACTCGGGACAAACGGCAGCGGGCTCTCCGAGCGCAGGGACGGGCTGCTCGCCAGCACGTCCGCCACCTCGCTGCTGAGCCTCAAGTACGGCATCAAGACCATCCAGCTGTGCGACGACGTCCAGCGCTCTGGCTCCGGGTACAGCAACGCCACCGGTTGCGCGTACATCTTCCGCAACGCCAACATCCCGGACGAACAGGAGTTCTACCGGGACTACCTCGTCTCCAGCGCGCTCGCGGACACCACGCCGGGCCGGTACGTGGACCTGCTGACACCCGAGGGGCGGGCGGCGCTGAAGGACCCGCCCGGGCCCGTCCCCGCCGGGACGTACCGCTACGGCCTCATCAATTTCCTGCGCCCCATCCGCATCACCGCCGAGTTCCCCGTGCTCGGCGGACAGGCGGGAGAGGTGGTGCGCACGCGCGCCACCACGGGCACCGAGCGTGCGGACTTCGAGCCCACCTTCCCGCTGGAGCGGGCGCTCGTGGGCGACACGCGCTCGTCCGCGCCCGCGGAGGAGACCACCTACATGCTCAACAACGGCGGCGCCCTCTTCGCCTTCGCCTCCCCCTTCGTGCTGACGGACGCGGACATTTCTGCCGGTGACATCACCATGGACCTGGTGTTCAACCCGGCCAACTTCGGGCAGGTGGTGGACGGGCCCCAGGGCGGCTGCGGCGCGGACGCGCGCACCACGCTGTGCGACCCGGCCAACAACCTGTCCTTCGAGATGCCATTCGTCCGCATGAGCCCCGTGCCGCGCAAGGCCGGCGAGCAGACCCGCAAGGAGGTGTACCTGGTGGACTTCGAGACCGGGGCATCCGCCTCCCAGCTGCGGGTGGAGCTCTATTACAACGCGGCGGACCCGCAGAAGGCGGTGCGCGGCGTGGACGTGGCGCTCGTCTACCTGCCCACCGCCACGGCGCCCGCCAACAAGAACGTGGACGGCTCCATGCTGGAGCAGACCGGCTCGCTGGCGGACGGCACCGCCACCGTCACGCTCAAGGACTACGCGGGAGCCCCCGCGCTCTCCGGCATCCTCCGCGGGCAGTCCGGCACCGCCACGTTCAACTGCGCCACCCCCAGCGGCGACGTCTGCCCCTCCATCGGCAGCACGGCCCAGCGCCCCTACACGTTCGTGGAGGACGTGCTCGTCTCGGCAGACTGAGGCGGGGTCTCTCGAAAAGACAGCCGGGACGCAGGTCCACGCACCCGGACCGCCCGCCCCCGACCTGCACGTGGCGGCGCAGGCTGGCGCCATGGGCTCACCTCGAGGTTGCGCGGCCCCGGGCGGGGGCGGTACCTCCCGGGTGCCATGTCCCTCACCGCCCACAACCCCGCCACCGGCGTCGTGCTGCACAGCCTCCCCTCCCTGGACGAGGCAGGGCTCGAGCGGAAGCTGGCCCGGGCGGCGGAGGCCTTCCGGTCCTGGCGGGGTACCCCGTTCCCCGAGCGCGCCCGCCTGCTCAGGGCCGCCGCCGCCCTGCTCCGCAAGGACGTCCAACGACATGCGGAGCTCATGGCGCTGGAGATGGGCAAGCCGCTCGCGGCCGGCCGCGCCGAGGTGGAGAAGTCCGCCCGCGCGCTGGAGTACTGCGCGGAGCACGGCGAGGCGCTGCTCGCGGACCGCCCGGTGGACCTGGGCGGGCCCCGCGCCTTCGTTACCCACCTGCCGCTCGGGGCGGTGCTGGCGGTGATGCCGTGGAACTTCCCCTACTGGCAGGTGCTCCGCTTCGCCGCCCCAAACCTCGTGGCCGGCAACGTGGGGCTGCTCAAGCATGCCTCCAACGTCCCGGGCTGCGGCGCGGCGCTCGAGCAGCTGTTCACCGACGCGGGCTTCTCCGGGGGCGTCTTCCAGAACCTCGCCGTGGGCAGCGGCGCGGTGGCAGGCATCCTCCGCGACCCCCGCGTGGCGGCCGTCACCCTCACCGGCAGCACCCCGGCCGGGCAGTCCGTGGCCGCCGCCGCGGGGGCGGCGCTGAAGAAGTGCGTGCTGGAGCTGGGCGGGAGCGACCCGTTCCTCGTCCTCCCCTCCGCGGACGTGGCCGCGGCAGCCCGCGCGGCGGCCTCCTCCCGCGTCATCAACGCGGGCCAGTCCTGCATCGCGGCCAAGCGCTTCATCGTCCACGCGGGGGTTTACGCGGCGTTCCGGGAGGCCCTCGTCCGGCACATGGAGGGGTTCCGCGTGGGGGACCCGCTGCAGGAGGAGACCGAGGTGGGGCCGCTGGCCACCTCCGCCATCCGGGACGAGGTGGAGGGGCTGGTGGAGGACGCCCGCGCCGACGGCGCCCGCGT
>VGRA01000051.1 GCA_016875515.1 Deltaproteobacteria bacterium
CTGCGGCCTCGCCGGGGGGAGGACGGGGGGCAGGTCCGGGTACGGGTCCCGGGGTTGGCCCGGCGCAGGGCTCACCGGTCCGGGCCTCCAGCTCCTGCCCAGCGTGGGACGCCGCACAGGGGCCGCGCGCAGGTGCCCCTGCCGGGATGACCGTCCCACCTGCTGCGGTGTCCGCCCCTTCCGGCGCGGGCGCATCCGGCGTGGCGGGCGACACGTCCGGCGAGCCCGGCGCCCCGGGTCCCACCCGGCCCCCGGCAGGCTGGATGCCGGCACACCCCGCCCCCAGGCAGCCGAGCACGCCGGACAGTAGGACAGGGAGAAGCGGACGCATGCGGGCGCTCGGCCGAGCGCAGGGGGCTTGCCAGCATGCCCCGTTGCGGTCAACGGCCGGTCGCTGCCTGCGGGACACCGTTCAACGCCCCGGCGTCCCCGTCCGTCCACCCGCCGGCCCTTCCGCGGTCCGGGGAAGGTGACCACCGTGTGCGCACACACCTCAACCGGGAGACTCAGCATGGGACTCATTGCGTTCCTCCTCATCGGCCTCGTCGCCGGGCTGCTGGCCCGGGCCCTCATGCCGGGCAAGCAGGGCATGGGGCTGCTCGCCACCACGCTGCTCGGCATGGCCGGCTCGCTCATGGTCGGCCTGCTCGGCTCGCTCTTCCCGGGGGGGCGGCTTTTCTCGCTCCAGCCGCCGGGCATCCTGATGTCCGTGCTGGGGGCGGTGCTCATCCTCCTGGTCGTGGGGATGGCCGGGGGTGGGCGCCGGCGCGTGGGCAACTGAGCGGCTGCGGCCGGTTTCTTGCGGGCGGGAGCCAGCGGGTCTGTAGTTGCCCCGTGCTCCCGACCGGGTTGTCCACCTCCTGCTTCCGCTGCGGCCAGCCGCTCGCTGGCGCGGGCGAGTGCGCCACCTGCCATGGGCCGCCGCTGCACGAGCGCGAGACACCCCGGCTGCTCGCGCGGGAGATTTCCCTGGACCGCCGCAAGAACCGCGAGAGCCCCGCCGTTCCCCTGCCTGCCCCGGGGCCCAACAGCCACCCCATGGAACCCGCGCCGCCGGTGGCGCGCCGGGCGGAACCCCCGGGGCACCGCGCCACCTTGAAGTACGGCCAGCGCGCGCTCGTCACCGAGTCCGATGTCTCCATCCAGTGGGTGGACGACGAGGAGGAGCTGGTGTTCCAGCTGCTCTCCACGCCGCGGGAGGGCACCCCCACGGCCCCCGTAGTGGCCGTGCTGCCGGCCGAGGAGCTGACGGTGGACGACGTGCTCCCGGCCGCATTGCCGCGCCCCACCCGCGACATCCCCGCCCGCCCCGCGGCGCCCTGGAAGCGGCTGGTCGCCTTCTTCCTGGACGTGGCGCTGCTCGCGGGGTCAGTGGCGCTGCTGCTGGTGCTGGCCTCCAGGGCGGCCGGGCTGCGCCCCTCCTGGCTGCAGGCGGCCCCGGTGGTCATCAAGCCCACGCTCGCGCTGTTCTGCATGCTGGCCACCATCTACGCGAGCGCGTTCGCCATGCTCTGGAGCGGCCGCACGCTGGGCTTCCGGCTGTGCGGGCTGCACCTGGTGGACGGGACGGGCCAGCCGCCGAGCGCGGCCCGGGCCGGCACCCGGCTGCTGCTCTCGCTGGTCTCCGCGCTGCCGCTGCTGGCGGGCTACTGGCTGGCGCTGTGGGACGCGGAGGGCCAGGCCTTCCACGACCGGCTCACGAAGACGTGGGTCGTGGAGCTGGTGCCGCCGCCGCCGCGTTCCGCGCGCGGACGGCGCTGACCAGCTCCGGCTTCACCACCTTGCCGAGCGCGTTGCGCGGCAGCTCCTCGAAGCAGAGCACCTGCCTGGGGACCTTGTACGTGGCCACGCGCCCCTTCGCCCACTCGCGCAGCGCCGCCTCCTCGCACGCCGCCGCCTGCCCGGGCCGTGGCACCACGCACGCCACCACCCGGTCCCCCCACGTCTCGTCCGGCAGCCCCACCACGGCCACCTCCGCCACGGCGGGGTGCTCGCGCAGCAGCTCCTCCAGCTCCAGCGCGCTCAGCTTGAAGCCACCGCTCTTGAGCACGTCCACGGAGGTCCGGCCGAGGATGCGCACCGAGCCGTCCTCGCCGCGCTGCACCGTGTCCCCGGTGCGGAACCAGCGGCGCCCGCCCGCCTCGGCGAAGGCGGCGGCGGTGGCCTCCGCCCTGCGGTGATACCCCGCGAAGAGGCAGGGGCCCGTCACCTGGAGCTCCCCCACCTCGGCCAGAGCGCCGGACTCGTCCACCACCCGGAGCTCCACGCCCGGCAGCGGGTGGCCCACATGGCCCGGCAACCGCCCGGCCGGGTCCAACGGGTTGGAGAGCACCGCGCCCAGCTCCGTCATGCCGTAGCGCTCCAGCGGGAGGGCCCCGGTGAGCGCCCGCCATCGCGCCGCCACGGAGACCGGCAGCGCCGCGCTGCCGCTGGTGGAGAGCCTCAGGTTGGACGCGGCGCGGGTCCACCGCTGCTGCGCGTCCGCGTCCGCGGCGTCCAAGGCGGCGAGCAGCTTGGCGTAGAGGGTGGGGACCGCCATGAACACGGTGCTGTCTGCCAGCGCGTCCCACGCGGCGGCCGCGCCGAAGGTGGGCATCATCCGGGCGGTCCCCCCCACCCCGAGCACGTTCAGCAGCGCAATGGCCAGCCCGTGGACGTGGTGGAGCGGCAGGCAGTGCAGGAGCACGTCGGAGGCGGCCATCCCCCATGCCTCGGCAAGGGAGGCCTGCTGCCAGGACAGGTTCCCGTGCGTCACCACCGCCCCCTTGGGCTTGCCGGTGGTGCCGCTCGTGTAGATCTGCAGCGCGGCCGCGCCGGGGAGCAGCCCGGGCAGGGTGTCCGCCGGGGTCCCGTGCAGGAGGTCCTCGAGCACCAGCAGCCGCCGGGTGGACGCCTCGGGCGGCAGCGTGGCGCGCAGCGCGCGGGAGACGAGCACCGTGCGCACCTCGCCGTCCTTAAGGAACCACGCCACCTCCGGCGCCGGGTGCAGCGGGGACAGGACCAGCCCACACGCCCCGGAAAGGAACGCGCCGTAGAGCCCCGCCACGAACGCCGCCCCCGGCTCGGCCAGCAGCGCCACCCGCTCGCCTTCCAGCGACGCACGGCCCTCCAGCAGCGCCGCAGCCACAGCCCGGGAGCTGCGAACCAGCGCGCTGTACGGGTGGGCGCCGTGCGCGTCCAGCACGGCAGGACGGAAGGACGGGGCGAGCGCGAGCCAGCGCTCGAGCAGGGGCGAACCGTGGGACATGCCCGGGTCCGTAACACGCCCATCCGGTCCGCGAGAAACCGTCCCGGCGGCCGGACGTTCTGGGCGCTGCACACACCGCGGAGCATCCGGAACGGGGCTGCGCCCGTGCCCCGACATCCCCTGGAGCGCTGGCCGACTTTGCGCCGGATGGGCCGTACCCGCGCACACAGCGACTACCGGCAACTGCCCTCCCGCGGGCACCGCACCCGCTGCGGAGACGCACCGCTCACCCGGCCACCGGTCCACTCCCGTCTTGCCGTGGCACGCTCGGCGACGCCGGGTCCAATCCCGGGTCGGGCCCAGCAGACGCCCGCCAGCCTCCCCCTCGTCTGCCTGCCCCCGGCCCCGAAGGCCTTCCGGGGTCCTGCGCCGCGCAGAACCTCCGGCCCGGGCTGCCGCTTCAGCATGAAGCGCATCGCCACACCGTCACCTGGGGCGAGGACGGCACGACATGGGCCGCCCCTCTCTGGCCATCACCCTCGGCGCCGCAAGACCGCTCCCCTACCGCAAGGACGCTGCCCTGGGCAGCTCCCGCTCGGAGCGCCGCCGCCGTCCCGTGCACGCAAGCCCCGTGCGCACGTTCGGCCCCCGCTTTCGAGCGCCCCCCTGGGGCCGCTCGCCTCGGCTGACCCCACCCGGGCCGCGCCGGCATCGTCCCCCAGAGCCAGGCAACACCCACGGCCCCGTCGAACGTTCACCTCCACCCGCCCACCCGCCTGCGCCGCGGTCCGCGCCCGCTGCTACGGTGAAGGCCCCCCATGCTCACCGCGCTCGCCCTGTCCTCCCTGCTCGCCGCCGCGCCCGCGCCCCCCCGCGCCCACCCGGCGGCAGACGGCTGGGCCCACGCCCCGCGGCTGGATGCCCTGTCCGGTCTGGGCGAGTTCTCGCGCGTGGCCGGTAAGTCCTCGGCCCTGCTGCGCAGCGCCGTCTTCAGCGAGGAACTCCTGCCGCTGCTGCAACTGGACCTGACGGACGCCCGGGGGCTGACCGCCGCGGGGCTGGACGTGGCGGCGCCCTTCACCACGAGCCTGCTGCCGGCAGGGCGGGTGGCCTGCTTCGGGCTCTCGGACCCTGCCGCCTTCCGGGCGCGCGCGGAGGCCGCGCTCCGCCAGGAGGGGCCACCCTGGAACGGAACCCTGCCCGGCATCACCTCGTCCGCCGCCCTGCGCGGGGCCGAGCCCGGGCTCGGCTACGTGCTGAAGGGGAAGACTGCCTGCATCGCCAGCGCCCCCCGCGCAGGAGGCGCCGCCCTCCTCAAGTCCACGGCGAAGCTGCTGGGGACCACGCCCCCTCCCCCCGGCTGGAAGGAGGGAAAGGGGCTCCCCGGTGACTTCTTCCTGGGGACGAAGGATGGCGCGGTGATGGCCCTGCGCGCCTCTGCGGCGGGGCTCTCCGTGGAAGGCCGCGCAGGGGAGCTCCCCGGTGGGGTGCCCGGCCCGCTCGGTGCAGGCGAAAGCCCGTACGCCAGCCTCACCCGCACGGGCCCCGCGCTGCTGCGCGCCCGCCTGGAGCCGGGCCGCACCGGCGCCCACGCCCGCGCGCTGGCCTCCACCCTGGCCCGCGCCTGCCGCGAGTGCGACGGTCGCGCCGTGGACCGCGCCCTGGAGACGCTGGCCCCGCTGCTGACCGGCCAGGTGCTGCTGCACGTGGAGGGGTTCCGGCTGAAGCCCCCGCCGCGCACCCACCTCGCCCGTTACTTCGCCCTCCGCCACGCGTGGGTCGCCGAGGTGAAGGACGCGGCGGCGGCAGCCCGGGCCCTGGAGGCGCTCGGGGCAGCGCGCGGGCTGCGGCGCGCCGGCGGCGGCGTCGTGCTCCCCACCCCGGATGGAGAGGTGCAGGTGGGGCTCTCGGGAAACCACCTCTACGTCGCCAACGACGGCGGGGCGCGCCAGTCGGTGCTCTCTGCCCTGCCGGGGGCACGGGCGGGACAGCTCCCCCACGGGCTCGTGGCGGAGCTGGAGGCGCCCTCGCTGGGCAAGGCGCTCGGCGGCGTCTCGGTGCTGGACGCCGTGGGCAACGCCGAGGCCGCGGGCTTCTTCGCCCTGGCGCTGGAGGTTGGGCCGCTGCTCCGGTCCTCGGGGACGCTGTCCGGCCATGCCGACCGGTCCGGGGGCGGCCAACGCTTCCACCTGGAGTGGCCGCTCGCCCCCCGGTAGCCCCGGATTCGCGCTCGACCGGTCCCCTCACCTATTCTCCGGGGCTGCCCCACTCGGAGGACCCCGTGCGCCCCGCACTCTCCCTGGTTGTCCGCCTCGCTCCCGCCTTGTTTGCCGCCTTGCTCGCCGGATGCGAGACGGCCGTTGAAGACCTGCCTCAGGCCCTCAAGGTCCTGAAGAGCCAGCCGGCCAACGGCGAGTCCGGCGTCTCCCCGGACATCGTCCTGCGGGTGCAGTTCGACGACGAGCTGGACCCGCTCTCGCTCCGGAGCGGCACGCTGCTGCTGGAGCCGGCCGTACCCGGGGGGCTCGCCGCCGAGGGCAGCTTCCTCACCTTCACCCCCTACGAGCCGTTCGCCCTGGACACCCAGTACCTGGCGGAGGTGGACGGCTCCCTTCGCGGAAGGAAGGGGGGGACGCTCGGAGGGACCCACGGTTTCCGGTTCACCACGCGCGGGAGCAACTCGGACATCCTCCCCCCGGCGCCCATCACGGACCTGGTGGGCACGGTGAAGGGCAGCACCACCGTGGAGCTCGTCTGGTCCTCCACCGGGGATGACGGCATCAGCGGGACGGCCACCCGGTACGACCTTCGGTGGGCCTCCGGGGCGGGCTGCCCGCTCAAGCCGGTGAACTTCGCCGCGGCCACCGCCATCCCGCTCCCCACCCCGCGCCCGGCGGGCACGGGCGAGTCCACCACCGTCCCCAACCTCCCCCGCAAGGCGTTCGTGTGCTTCGCGCTCACCGCGGTGGACGAGTCCGGCAACGCCTCGGGGCTCTCCAACGTGGTGGCGCTCACGCTCCCGGACCTGGTCCCCCCCAACCCGCCCGTGGTGACGCTCGCCAACGCCTCCGAGACCGCCGCGGACCTCACCTGGAAGGCGGTGGGGGACGACGCGGACGAGGGGCTCGCCAGCGACTACACGCTCTACCGCCACGCCTCCGCGGACTGCGAGCCGCTGACCCCCGCCGACGCGGTGATAGACGGCGGCACCTTCACCACCCTGGAGCTCCCCTTCCCCGGCCCCGTGGGCAGCACCGAGCAGTACTCGGCCGGCGGGCTCACGCGGGACTCCGACTACTGCTTCCTGCTGCGCGTGCGCGACGCCACGGGCAACGCCGCCTGGTCCAACGTGCTGCCGGTCCACACCCCGGACCTCACCCCGCCCTCCCGCCCGGTGCTCGCCGTGACCACCGCGCTGCCCACCTCCATCGCGCTCGAGTGGACCGCCGTGGGAGACGACGGGATGAACGGCACCGTCACGCGCGAGGAGGTGGAGTACGCGGAAGGGGCGTGCCCCGCCGCCGCCGCCGCCTTCACCCCCACCGCCTCCCTCCCCACGCTCCCCATCGAGGGCGGCGGTGACACGGGCGTGGTCGTCACCGGGCTGAAGGCGGACACGGACCACTGCTTCCGGGTGGTGGTGGCGGACAACGTGGGCGCGGAGGTGAAGTCCAACCTGGCGGAGGCCCACACGCGGGACGTGGTGGCCCCGGCCACGCCGGTGCTGACGGTGTCCAACGTGGGCACCTCCGGCGCGGACGTCTCCTGGGTGACCGAGGGGGACAACGACTCGGACGGGCAGGCGTTCGAGGAGGAGCTGCGCATGGCGCGCGGGGCCGGCTGCGACCTGCTCGCCCCGGGCAGCTTCTCCCAGGGGGACCTCGTGCTGCAGCAGACCCCGCCCCCCGCCGGCACCGTGCAGTCCACGTCCCTCGCCGGCCTCTTCGCGGACGAGGAGTACTGCGTGCTGCTCCGCGTGAAGGACGAGGCGGGGCTGTTCGCCACCAGCGCGCTGGTGCGCTTCAAGACGCTGGACCTGGTGGCCCCTGCCCACCCGCAGCTGTACGTGGCGGACGGCGGCGTGGGGCCCAACCGCGTGACGCTGGAGTGGCTCGCGGTGGGGGACAATGGCCTGCAGGGCACGGCGGAGGCCCAGTCGCTCGCCTACGCCACGGGGGCGGAGTGCGCCACGTTCGGGACCGCGGCGGGCGTGCCGGGCACCACCGCCACGCTCCTCCCGCCCCGGCCGCCGCTGTCCGCGGAGTTCGCCGAGGTGCTGGGGCTGGACGAGGACACCCCCTACTGCTTCCAGCTGTCCGTGCAGGACGAGGTGGGCAACGGCGTGCGCAGCGCCGTCGTGCACGCCACCACGAAGGACGAGACGGCCCCGGCCATTCCCCAGCTCGTCGCCCAGACGCTGGCAGACGGCGTGTCGTTCCAGTGGCGCGCCGTCTGCGAGAACCTGGGCCACCCCGCTTGCGGCACGCCCGGCTACGGCACCGCCGCCTCGTACCAGTTCGTCTACCGCCGCTCGGCGCCGGACGGCACCTGCCCGGTAGCACCCGCGGGACAGGGCCAGCAGATGATGCTGCGCGGCAGCTGCGGGGACGGCTGCACCGGCGGGAAGGTGTGCGCAGCGGTGGGCACCGAGCCCCCGTCCTGCAGGACGCCGTCGGGCGGCTGCGGGAGCACCTGCGGCAGCGCGTACGAGGCCTGCGTGGCGCTGGAGGCGGGGGGCAGCGCCTGCGCCGCGAAGCTGCTGACCCGCCAGGTGACCGTGGAGGCCCCCGGCTACCTCCACGCGGAGACCGTCGAGTACCGCGCCGGGGACGACACCCTGGGCAACCCCTCCCGCTACACCGGCGTCCTGTGCGCCCAGGTGCTCGTGCTCGACGAGGCGGGCAACGGCGCCTTCTCCAACGAGGCCCGCAACGACAAGGCGGTGGGCGCGGACGACCTGACGGCGCCCTCCACGGTCAGCAACCTCCGCGCCCGGCTGGCCCACGGCGTGGACGTGCTGGACCTGCAGTGGACCGCCCCCGGGGATGACGGCACCAGCGGCACCGCGGCCTCCTACGCGCTGTTCATGGCCACGGACGGCGGCTGCGTGGTGCCGGGACAGGGAGACGCCTTCCCCGCGGACGCAGAGCAGGTGCCGCTGAACGCCACGCCCGGGCCCTCGGGGGTTGCACAGTCCGACACCCTCTTCGTGCAGGGCCTGGAAGCCCCCCAGGGCCCCGTCTGTTTCCGCCTCCGCGCCGCGGACGACGCCACCCCGGCCAACGTCTCCGCCCCATCCAACCTGGCCTACCCGCCGCGCCCCATCGGGGACCTCGCGGCCGTCACGGACGCCAACGGGGACGTGCAGCTGTCCTGGAAGGCGAGCGGCGCCCATGACCGGTCGGACCAGGCGGCGCGCTACGAACTCCACGTCCGCACGCTGGCGTCGGGCTCGTGCCCCACCAACCCCGCCGCGGCGCTCGCGCTCTCCTCCGGCCTGACGCCCGCCTTCAACGCCACGGGCCCCGCGGCCGCGGGCACCCCGGAGACGGGCAGCATCTCCGGCATCACCCCGGGCACCCGCCTCTGCCTCGTGCTCGAGGCCTTCAACCTGTACGGCGACAGCGCGCTGTCCAACGTGGCCGCCCTCACCGTGGACGACACCACGCCCCCCGCGGACTTCACGCTCGCGCTCGCCACCGTCACCTCCACCACCGCCACGCTCACCTTCTCCTCCACCGGGGACGACGGCCAGAACGGCACCGCCTCCCGGTACGAGCTGGGGCTGCTCGAACTCCAGGGCACCTTCCCCGCGGGCGTGGACCCGTGCGCGTGTGACGCCAACGCCGGCGTGTCCTGCGGCGGGGGAGCGGTCTGCATCGGCTCGCAGTGCGAGGACCCCTTCCTCACCCCTGTGACGGTGGCAGCCGCCGGCGCCGTCACGGTCACGGGGCTCGCGCCGGACACCCACCACTGCGCCCGGATGCGCGCGCTGGACGACGAGGGCAACGCCGGGTACACGCCGGTGGTCCCGTTCAAGACCAACCCCACCGGCGGCGACGGGGACGTGGACCCGCCCGCGGCGCCGGTGCTGGCCGCCTTCTCCCCGGGCGACGTGCGCTCCACCGCCACCTCCGTCCCGGAGGCGGACCTCTCCTGGCTCGCCGTGAGGGAGGACAGCGCGGACCCGGCCAGCGGCGTGGTGACCGACTACGCGGTGGCATACCGGACCACCGGCGCGGACGGCACCACCGCCGTGGGTGGGCAGGCGGACTGCGACGGGCTCAACGCGCTCGGGGCCGCGGCGCTCCAGGCGGCCTCCACCCTCTCCGTCGCGCTGGTGGGCAACCCCCAGCCCGGCGACGCCCTCACCGCCACCGCGTCCTTCACCGGCGTCTCCGCCGAGCAGCCGCTCTGCGTGGCGCTGCAGGCCTCCGACGCGGCCGGCAACAGCGCGCTGTCCGGCTGGCGCCACGTGCGGGACAACACCGCGCCCGGGCAGCTGGCCAACTTCAAGGTCACCGCCACCGGGCGGGACAACGTCACCCTCACCGTGGACGCCACCGGCGACGACGGCGCGGACGGCACGGCCACGTCCTACGTGCTGCGCACGCGGGCGGAGGCGTGCCCGGGGCTCCCCGAGGACTTCGACACCACGGGCCTCGTCCCGCTTGCGGGCACGCCCACGCCGGGGACGCCCACCTTCCCGGACACGCTCACCGCCACCGGGCTGTCCCCCGGGACCACCTACTGCTTCCACCTCCTGGCCGAGGACGACGCGGGGCTGCAGGGCCCGCCGGTCACCGTGGAGGTGACGCTGCCGCTCGCCGCCGCGTTTGACCTGGAGGCCGTGCGCGCCGCGGTCCGGGGCTCGCCCTCCCTCTCCATCACCCCGGCTTCCCACGGGCTGACCGTCTCGGGCGCCGCGGTGACGTACCTCAAGCCGGACCTGGGGCAGGGACGCGCCGGGGCGCCGCAGTTGGACACCCTGCCCGGCTTCTTCCTCCAGGGGTCCGGCACCGGCCCCGCGGTGTACGTGCAGCTGGACCCGGCCACCGCGGTGGCCGGCGGGCTGTTCGTGGGGGACCGCGTGGACCTCTCCGACGTGAGCGCCACGCTGATGAACCCCAGCGGCGCCACGGATCTGCAGGGGGTGGTGGTCATCACCTCCGCCACGGTGACGAAGCTGCCCGCCTGCACCCCGCCCGCGCAGGGCCAGCAGGACCCGTGCGGCCCGGGCTTCTCCTGCGTGGCCGGCGCGTGCCTCGTGGACGCGCAGGACGCCTCCAACCTGGCCCCGGGAGACGACCTCGCGCCGCT
>VGRA01000052.1 GCA_016875515.1 Deltaproteobacteria bacterium
GGAAGAGACACATGGGGCCGACTCTTCAATGGGGTGACGGCGGAGGAACTGCTTCTCCTCTTCGAGCGGGTCGGCTTCACCTTCCTCACCCGGTTCGACAGCCCGGATGCCTGGGGCCGTTCCGGCGTGGCGTGGTCCACCCTTCTGCTGGAGCGCCCGGCGCTCCACGGCACGGCACGCCCCATCGACCAACTCGCCACCGTGCTGGGCAACCGGGAGAAGAAGGTCGCCACCTATAAACTCGCCCTCCTCCGCGCGCTGAACGACCTCGCCGCCACCCAACCCCACCTCGCGCGCTGGCGGGACGACGGCCGTGTAGCCATCCCCGCCACAGCCATCGCGGAGCGGTGGATCCGTTACTACTGGCCGCTGCTGGACGCGTCGCAATTCCTCCCACAACAACAGGGAGACCATCTCAAGCAGCGCCACACGCTGGGCTTCGCGCCACAGCTGCTGTCACTGATCTCCAGCTACCGTCACCGCAACGGCTTGGATGGTTTTGAGTTCGACCTCGCCATGGGCCAACTGGAAGACAGGTCCCCGCTGCACGCCGCGGCCCTCCGCCGGATGAAGGACGTCATCCGGGCAGGCCCCGTCAAATACGCAGGCAGGGCCCTGCGAGATGGGCGCCTGTTCGAGTGGGAGGGGGGCGACGTGCTCGTCTCGAGCCCCCTGTGGCGCGAACTCTCTCTGCTCAGCCACTGGATTTGTGACAGCCTCGTCCTCCGCTGGGCCGAGCTGATGGCGCGGATGAGCCAGGGCCAGGTGGGCGTGGACCATGCCCTCCCGCTCCTCCTGCCCCGGCCCCCGCTCGCGCGGGATACCGAACTGCTTCGCGCCCTCTACCTGGACGCGCCCGTCCCCTGCGTCTGGTCCGGTAGGAAGGTCCACGCCGGACAGCTGGCGATCGACCACGTCATCCCCTGGTCCCTCTGGCGCAACAACGATCTCTGGAACCTCGTCCCCTCCCTCGCGAGCATCAACCAGAAGAAGTCCGATCAACTTCCGTCCCGGCGCCTCCTCCGCGAGCGGACCTCGGCCATCAAGGACACGTGGAGCCTTTCACTCGAGACGTGGCCGGACCGCTTTCGCCGCGAGGCGCAACGGCACATCCCCGGGGGCGTGACCTCCGGCGCGCTCGTCGACGCCCTGTTCGACTCGCTCGTGGAGTCCGTGGAGACGCTCAGGCTGCAGCGTGGGCTCGAGGCTTGGGACGGCCCGGCCTCCAGGGCCGCCTGACGTCCCTCACCCCTCCACCCCCACCTCGCTCAAACCCTCCTCCACCGGCCGCACGCGCACGGTGGCCTGGACGTAGTCCTTCACGTTCTCCACGTGGGAGATGATTCCCACCTGCGTGCCCCGTCCCTGCAGCGCCTTCAGCGCCGCCATGGCCTCGTCCAGCGTCTTCTTGTCCAGCGTGCCGAACCCCTCGTCGATGAAGAGCGTCTCGATGGGCCGGTTGCGGCTGGCGCGCGCGGACAGCCCCAGCGCGAGCGACAGCGAGGACAGGAACTTCTCCCCGCCAGACAGCGTGTTGAGCGGCCGCAGCTCCCCGCCGAAGGTGGCGTCCCGCACCGCCAGGGACAGCGGGTCCCCACCCCCTTCCGACAGCCGCGTCAGCTGGTAGCGCGAGCGCAGCTGCCCCAGCTCCCGGTTGGCCGCTGCCAACACCGAGCGGAAGTTCAACCCCTGCGCGAACTGGGCGAACGCCTTTCCGTCGTGGCTGCCAATCAGCTCGCACAGCTCCCCCCACGTCCCCTCCTTCTCGGCCAGCAGCTCGTACTCCCGCTCCAGCGCTGCCCGCCGCACGCGGTCTGCCTCGTCCTGTGACAGCTTCGCCCGCGCGGCCCCCAGCGCCTCGCTCGCCTCCCGGATGCGCGCCTCGCACGCCTGCAGCTCCCGCTGGAGGTCCTCCAGTGCCTGCTCAGGCCTTTCCGCCTCGAGCCTGGCCAGGGCCGCCCGCGCCTCCGCCAACACGCCCCGCGCCCGGGCAACCGCGTCCCGGGCGGCCTCCAACTCCGCCTTCATCGCCGCGAGCACCTCGTCCGGATGGGCCAGCCGGCGCACCGCCTCGGCCTCGTCCAGCCTGGCTTCGGTCAGCGCCCGCCCCAACGCTTCCGCCCGCGCCGCGTGCTCTTCCACGGCCGCCTCCAGCGCAGCCTCGCTCCGCGTCTGCGCCCCCTGCAGGTTCGCCACTGCGTCCCGCGCAACGGAGAACCGCGCGTCCGCCATGTCGCAGGCGCTGCGCGCGGAAGCCAGACGCTGCTTCTCCCGGGACTCGTGGGCGGACAGGGACAGCCCGCCGAGCAGCGAGCGCACCCGCTCCTCCAGCTCCGCCGCCCGTGCCTCCAGCCCGGCCACCTTCCCCGCCGCCGCCGCCTGCTGCAGGCGCACGGCCTCCAGCCGCTCCTCCTGCTCCCGCTTGCGGGTCAGCCCCTGCGCCTCCGCCAAGTCCAGCTCGCGCAACTGCTGCTGCCGGGCGGCGTACCCGGACACCAGCTTGTCCCACGCGGCCAGCTGCCCCTCTGGGTCCTGCAGGAACCGGCGCCGCGCCTGGGGCACCTTCAGCAGCCCCACCTCTGCCTGGGCGAGCCCCGCCTCCATCCGCCCCTTCCTGTCCTCCACCGCTCGGGCCAGCTGCCCCCACTCCAGCTCCGCCCGGTGCAGCAGCTCCCGTGCACGCTGCAGCGCCTCGTCCGCCCGCCGGAGCGCCCCGGAGGCGGCCTGTTCCGCCGTGCGCAGCGCGGTCACCTCCGCCTCGGCCTCCTTGCGCCGCTGCTCCGCAGCAGCCTGCGCCGCCGCCTCGCGCTCCAGCGCCTCGGTCAGCACCCTCAACGCCTCCGGGAGCGCCTCCCCGTCCAGCGCTGCAGGCAGCTCGGGGAAGGCCGCAGCAGCTGCCCGCCAGCGGGCTGACAACGCCGCCCACTCCGCCTGCTTCGACGCCGCCTCCCGCTCGAACCCCTCGGCCCGTCCCGCCGCCGTGGCCCTTTCCCGGCCAGCGCGTTCCAGCCCCGCCTGCGCCTCTGCCACGGCCGCTGCGGCCGCTCGGAGCGCAACCTCTGCCGCGTCCACCCCGGCCTCCACCCCCGCCGCAAACGGGTGCTCGAGGCTCCCGCACAGCGGGCACTCCTCACCGTCCACCAGGTGCTTGCGCCGCTCCTCCAGTTCCGCCCGTGCGCGCGCGGCTGCCTGCGCCTCCACGCACGCCTGCTCGGCCTGCTTTCGCCGGGAAAGTTCCTCCCGCAGCTGGCCCTCTCGAGCCCCAGCCGCCGACTCCGCCGCCCGCTCCCGGGCCGCCGAGGCGGCAGCCTCACGCGCCTTGCTCCGCCGCTCCAGCCCCTCCGAGCCCAGCCGCGCCAGCTCCGCCAGATCCGCCTTGCGGCGCTGCAGCCCCTGCGCCTGCTCGAGCGAGACCGCAGGCCCCAGCGCCTCCCGACGCGCCTCTGCCGCCTTCAGCGCCTCTGCGGCCTGGCCCGCCTTGTCCACGGCTGCCCCATGCGCTGCAGTGGCCTCGCGGACGGCCTCGGCTTCAGTCGCCCGGGCGCGCTCCGCCCGATCCAGCTGCGGCTGTTCCTCGGCGAGCGTCCGGGCCTCCTCCACCCACCGGCGCAGGTGGCCCCGCCAGGACTCGGGGTCCTCCGCGAGCAGCTCTGCCTCGGGGTTGGCCTGGAGCCACTGGTGGTGCTCGCCCCGCTTCACCGCCACCCCGGCGAGCTGGTTGCGCGTCTGCTGCAGCGCGGACTCCGCCTGCTCCAGCCCCTGCTGGAGCCCTGCCACCTGGTTGCGCACCTCGTCCAGCTGCCGCCCGGTCGCGTTCAGCTCCCCTTGCACGCCGAGGGCCTGGCCGCGCACGGCCTGTCCCTCCGCAGCGCGCCGCTCCTCGTCCGCCAGCTGCCCCCTTGCCGCCTCCACGCTCTGCTGCGCCGCCTGCTCCTCGGCCTGGGCCTGCCCGAGCTTCCCGGCCAGCCCGTCCAGCACAGCCTGCTCGGCTCCCACCTGCCGCTGGGCAGCCGCCCGCAGAGCAAAGGGCTCTCGCAGCATCCGGACCGACTCCGCCTCAGCGAGCACCTGCTCTGCTGGGGCCTGCGCAGCGAGGGCCTCTTCCGCCCGCGCCACAGCCAAGACGTGCTCCGCCTCGCGCCGCCGCGCCTCGGCCAGCTCTCCCCAGCGGGCCACCGCGCCGCGCAGGACATCCCCCTCCACCATGCGTTCCGCCACCTGCTGCTGCCGGCTAACCACCTCCTGCTGCAGCCGCGCCACCTCCTCGGGCGGCAGCACCGTGACGCGCTCCACCTCCTCGCGCTTCTTGCGAAGCGTCTCCTTCGCCTGGCTCCCCCGCTCGTGGGCGGCCAGCGAGAGCTTCCGGTAGAGCCCCTGCGGGTCCGTCAGGGCCTCCAGCACCTCTGCCCGCTCATCCGTCTTTGCATCCAGGAACGCGGAGAACTCCCCCTGGGCGAGCAGCACCGAGCGGCAGAAGTTCTGGAAGCCGAGGCCGGTGAGTTGCTTCACCTCGTCGGTGTGCTCGGTGACGCCGGACGCAAGGGATTCTCCTTCCCCGCCGCCGGGCGCCGCCCGGCACAGCTTCAGCGCGGGCTTGCCGAGGGACAGCTCGCCGGTGTGGCTCGTCGAGGTGGCAACCTTCCAGGCCGCCACGTACCGCTCGCCCCCCACCTGGAAGAGCACGCGAGCCGAGGCCGAGCCCGCCCCGCGCCGGACGAAGTTCCGCTGGTCCTTCGTGGTCCACTCCCGCCCGGGCGCCACCTGGATTTTCTCCGAACCGCCACGGGCGCTGCGCGGCGTCTGTCCGTACAACGCCAGGCAGATGGCATCCAGCAGCGTGGACTTCCCCGCCCCGGTGGGACCCGCAATCGCAAACAGCGCCGCCGCCTTCAGCGGCCCGGACTCGAAGTCAACGTCGAACCGCGCCAGGCTGGCCAGGTTCTCCCCGCTCACGCGCAGGATCTTCAAGACCGCACCTCCAACCCCGCGTTCACCTCGTGGAGCAGTTCCCGGAACGCACGCAGGAGCGCCTCCGAGGGGACCTTCTCCGGAAAGCGCTCGGCGTACTTCCTGAGGAACACCTCTTCCGGCTGCAGGTCCGAGAGCTCCACCTCCGGCTCCTCCACACGCGCCACCCCGGGCAGATCCTCCCGCTCGAGCCAGACGCCGGTGAGGCGGTACCCCCTGCCATGCAGCGCCCGCAGCACCTCCTCGCCAAAGCCGGGCCGCGGGGCCTCGAGCCGGTACCGCACGTCCAGGTAGGGCCTCCGCTCGGGCGGCGCGCCAGACATGTCCGGCAGCGCCTTCACCGCCGACAGCACCTCCTCTGGCAGGGCTGCCCGCTTCCCGGCAGGAATGCGCACCACCTCCACGGCCCTCGGTACCCGCAGGCTCTCCTGCGCCACCAGCCGCCCGTCCTCGAACGTGGCGAGCACCACCCGGTGCGGGTAGTCCGCCTCGCTCACGTGCAGCGGCAGGGGAGAGCCGGCGTACTGGGCCCAGTCCTTCCCTCCCGCCCGCTGCGGCCGGTGCAGGTGGCCCAGCGCCAGGTAGTCCAGGTCCTCCGGGAAGACCGACAGCGGCATCCCTTCCACCGTGCCAATGCGCACGTCCCGCTCAGACTCCGCCGAGTGCTGCGCCCCCACGATGACGCCGTGGGCCATGGCAAGCCGCGCCTGCCGCGGTCCCGCTGCGCGGCCGAGCAGCTCGAACACCGCCTCATGGCGCCGGCGCACCAGCCCCTCCCAGTTCTTCCCCCCATCCAGCTCCGTGAGCGAGCCCAGGTCCTCGCCGCGCAGGAACGGGATGGCCGCCACGTGGCCCCAGACGCCCTCGGGGGAGGCCGCCCCCAGCGGCACCACCAGGCGGGCTGCATCGACCGCATCCCCGTCGCCGCGCGGGCTGCCTAGGATGGAGAAGCCCATGGCCCGCGTCAGCGCCTCCGGCGCATCCAGGCGCTGGGCCGAGTCGTGGTTGCCGGCAATGGCCACCACGTCGCAGTTCGGGAGTTCCCTCCGCACCCGGGCGAGGAAGTCCATCCACTGCCGCATGGCGGCGTTGGAGGGGTTGGCGGTGTCGTACACGTCCCCGGCAACCAGCAGCGCGTCCACTGCATGCGCCTTCATCTGCCCGAGCAGCCAGTCCATGAACTGCGCGTGCTCCAAGCCCCGGCCAAAACCGTGGAAGGCCTGCCCGAGGTGCCAGTCGGACGAGTGGAGGACGCGGCGGACGGTTCCCATGGGAATCCGCTGTAACACGCCCTCCTGACACTGTTCGTCTACCTGCGGGAGGCCACGTACAGGTACTCGGTGTTCCGGAGCTTCCCGGGCCTGCCCACCTTCTGCCCGGACGGGTTGTAGATGCCTATCTGCGCCCCGACGTACCGCTTGTAGTCCAGGGACACGGTGCGCACCGGCCCCACCACCTCCCCCAGCAGGGCCTCCATCTCCGCCCGGTCCAGGTAGCCCTCGTCGCTGAAGGACACCACCACCACCGGGGCCCGCAGGGCCGCGAGCACGGCGCGGAAGGCCTCGCGGAAGCGCGCCTTCGAGTTGAACGCGCTCTTGCGCGCGCGCACGTCCACCCGCTTGGCCGCCACCCCGTACACCTCCGGCTTGTCCCAGCGCACCAGGCTCTCCCAGACGTGGTAGTTGCCCAGGTACGAGTGCTGGTTGTACGGCGGGTCCAGGTAGGCCACGTCCGCCTCCAGCCCCGCCGCCTCCACCGCCTCCAGCCCGTGCGCCTCGCCCTTGCCGTGGAGGGCCCTCGGCAGCAGGGCCGGGACGCGCAGCTGCAGCGGGTTGTGGGCGCGGGCGGCCCACTGCTTCAGGTACGCCATCTGGACGCCCGTGGTGGAGTCCACCCGGTCCGCCGCCTCCATCAGCGACACCAGCATCACCGCTTCCAGTTCGGGCGGCAGCCCCTTCTCTGCAATGGCCTCCCGGATGGCGTCTACGCGCGCCCCGTTCTCCGGCCGGAGGTAGCGGGCACGCTCGCAGAACGTCTGGGTGAAGTACCCCGGCCGGCCCGGCAGCGCGTTGAACTCGCGCACCAGCGCCTCGGCCTCCAGCAGCCAGTCCTCAGCGTCCGCCTGAACGTAGGCGCGGGCCAGGGTGGCCGCGAAGGCGTTGTGATCATTGGACAGCACGCGGTACCCGGCTGCCTTGAGCGCGTGGCCCACCCGGGAGGTGCCGGAGAAGAGGTCCAGCACCGTGCGCGCCCCCGCCACGCCCCCCACGGCCCGCAGGATGTGCGGCAGCAGCGTCCGCTTGGAGCCCAGGTACTTGATCACCGCGTTCGCACGGGCGAGCCGTCCTCAGCCGCTGAATTCCCAGCCGTTGCCCACGTCCTGCAGGCAGCGCAGCGGCTTCTTGCCCAGCTTGCGCCTCACCTTCTTGCCCGGCGTGTCGGACTCGATGCTGCCCCTGACCTTCCAGGCCTCGCCGGACAGGTAGTTGAAGCTCGCCTCCTCCGTCTGCCCGGTGTTGCGCTGCATGGAACTGGAGTCGAAGCCAATCAGCTTGAAGCAGCCCTGCTGGTGCCGGAAGGTGAAGGTGCTGTGGCTGGCGCCCCAACCGCCCATACTCAGGAACAGCGACACCTTCACCTTGAGCGTCCCCTGCTCCACGGACAGCCCCTCCGCGGAAAAGGGATCATCAAAGCGCTCCTCCTGCACGCGGGGGATGAGCGCGTGGTCCTGCAGCACCGTCCGGTAGCCGCCGGACGGCTGCGCCAGGGCCACGGCCAGGATGCGGGGGTTGGCGTTGTAGCCCGGCGAGTCCGGCCCCGTGCGTCCCAGGACGAGGGCGTCCGAGTCCATCCGCAGCACCAGGGCCAGATCCTCCCGGCCGTCCTTGTCCAGGTCCCCCTTGCGGGACACCTCGAGCTTCCACCCCTTCGGCACGAAGTCCTTCTCAACCTGCCCGGTGGCCGCAAGATTCGTGTACGTCACCGGCGGCGCGTTGCCCTCCGCGTCCTCGTCCGGCACTTCCTCCTGCGCAGCCGCGGGGGCGCTGCCTATCAGCAGAGCACCGAGGAACAGGGACAGCCCCCAGGGACGCATGGCTAGTAGAAGACCTCCACCCGGCCGGCCACACCGTTGGAGGCGGGCTGCGGGTTCCAGTTGTTCCCCGAGGGCGTTGCCGGGGCATCCCCGCCGCGGCCCGCCCCCTGGCTGTCGGCCGCGTTTCCTTGAGCCTGCCCCTGCCCCGGCACCTGGGTGACGAGCGTCACGGACGGGTCTGCGTAGGAGCTGCCACCCCCGCCACCGCCCGAGCAGTACGTCCAGATGAACCCGGCCCCGCCGCCGCCGAACCAGCCTGCGCCGCCGCCACCCCCGCCGCCGTTGCCCTGGCCGCCTCCGCCCCGCCAGCGGTCCGCCCCCGTCCCCACGTCGCAGCTGAAGATGCCCGAGGAGGTGGACTTGCCCCCTACCTCGGGGCCGCCCGGGTTGCCGTTGCAACGGTACTGCGCGCTGCCGGTGTTGGTGCCTCCCTGTCCACCGGCCAACTGCGTCCCGCCCTGGCCACCCGTCGCGGAGAGGCAGTAGGGCGCCAGCGGCGTCACCAGGTTCTGTCCCGCCTCGCCCGTGGCAGCCCCGCCCGCCCCACCGCGGCCGCCGCTCTTGCAACCGCTGCAGCCGTCGCTGCCGCCGCCGCCACCGCCAGCAGCCACGGCCAGCGTCGTGGTCCCACGGCGCAGCCACGCGGCGCCGGCGCCGTCCCCGAAAGCCTGCCCCCCCTCGGCCACCCAGACGTCCAGCGACTCGCCGGGCGTCACCATGAAGGTGCCCTGCACGTAGGCGCCGCCGCCGCCCGTTGCCCCTGCCTGGTTACCGCCCGCGCCGCCCCCGCCCCACAGCCGCGCGCGCACCTGCGTCACCCCCTCGGGCACGACGAAGGTGTACTCGCCCGGACTGCCCCATGCCGTGCGGGGCCCGGGCGGAGGCGGCGCAGCGTCCCCGCACGTGGCCTGGGCCCCCCAGCAGCCGGCGTTCGAGGGGCTCCCCCCCACCTGGCAGGTGACGGTGACGGTCCACGCGGCGCACCCCCGCGCCACGCACTCGGACTGGCGCCCGGACAGCGCGGACTCGCAGTCCGCCTGCGTGCCCGCGCAGATGTTGTACGAGAGCGGGGACGAGCAGGCCTCGCCCGCGTCCGGTGTCCCCGCGTCCGGTGTCCCCGCGTCCGGTGTCCCCGCGTCCGGTGTCCCCGCGTCCGGGGGATCCACCGCGCCCGCATCCACCGCGCCCGCACAGTCGGCAGAGGCCGCGTTGCAGCCGCCCGGGCAGGCCACCACCGCCGCGTCGTACCGGCAGGCGTTGTCCACGCACGTCCCCATGGGGGCGTAGGAGATGAGCGCAGAAGAGGTGGCGCAGTAGTTGGCCGGCGGGGCGTTGCAGTCACCACACACCGAGCGCTTCGTGCCTGCTCCCGCGAGCGGCACGCGCACGTCCGCCGCGCCGCCGTTGCTCTTGAGCACCAGCGTGGCCGCACGGGGCCCCTCTTTCTCCGGGCGGAACTCCACGCGCAACAGCGTCTCGCCGCCGGGGGCCACCGTGACCGAGAGGTCCACGATGCGAAACGCCGCCGCGTCCCCCTCCACCGCCCGCGCGTCCACTGTCAGCTCGAGCCGCCCCGGGTTGAGCAGCGACAGTTCCTGCACCACCCCCAGCCCCACGGGCACGGGACCGAACGCGAGCGACTCGGGCGTCACCTGCAGTTCGGCGTCCACCGCGTCCACGCGGTCTTGCTCGCACCCTGCGCAGCCGGCACCGGCGCCAGACAGGACAAACAAGACACCGAGGACCGCCGAGGCAGCGCGCGCGCGAACGTTCATGGGGCAGCGGACGCTAGACGAAGACGGCCCCGCGACAAAGGACCGCGAGCCGCTCGAGGCGCCAGCCGGCGAGGTACACTCCGCACGCCCATGACCACCCGACGCCTGCTGATGCTCCCTGCTGTTGCCGCCCTCTCCGCGTTGGCGCTCGCCACCGCGCCCGCTGGACCGAAGAAGCCGGTCTACGAGTGCACGCGGATTGCCGTCCCGGAGTCCCGCAACTTCCCCATCCGCGGGATGGACGGCAAACGCACCGCCCCGCCGGTGGAACTGTCTCTTGCCTTCCAGACCCTGCAGTTCACGGTGGAGTTGCCCGAGGGTTTCGCCCCGGTGGGCGGGGCGGGCGAGCACGTCATTGCCTGCCGCCAGGTGCCCTAGACGTCCAAAACGCAAAACCCCCGCCACTTGCAGAAGCAAGGGGCGGGGGTTGCAGAAAAAAATCCGGCAGCGACCTACTCTCCCGCGCGGTTTCCCGCGAAGTACCATCGGCTCTG
>VGRA01000053.1 GCA_016875515.1 Deltaproteobacteria bacterium
CTTCACGGACGAGTTCAAGGCTGAGGTGGTGAATCGGGTGCTGTCCCGCCTGCCGCTGCGACAGCTTCACTTTTTTTCCGAATGGCTGTGACTTCTCGAGGACCGAGGACTCGCTCCATGCGCGCACGCATTTCGAGAAAGGCAACCTGCCGTACCTCGAGCGCAGTTCCGTCGAAGATGGCCTCTCCGCAGCGATCACAGAAATCCCCGCGGACCCGGACCGTTGCTTCCTGCCCCTTGTAGGAAAACGTCTCCTGCCGGGGCCCGTGCGTCATCGTCGCTGTGCGCGTCGAACACGTCCTCGATCGGCTGCGGGGGGATGACCGAGGAACCGACTGTCGAACTCGAGAGGACGGGGTGTATATGCTTCGCTCTACTTCTCAACAGGAGCTTGGTTCCATGCGACGTCTCGTCATTTACGCTCTGTCATTGTCCATCACCTTCGCCCTTGCTGCAGGCTGCAGCTCCACCCAGAAGGGGCCACGCGAGAGCGTCAAGCCAACGCCCGCCAACATCTCCGGGGCCTGGGCCAGCGCCTGCACCGATCCGGGCAACGGCCAGGCCTTCCGCCTGATGTTCGACCTCACCGAGACCACGTGGGCTCTCGACTACGAGGCCTTCTCCGACGCGGCCTGCGCCGTGCCCAGCATCACGGTCCACATCGAGGGCGGCTACGAACTCGGGGTGGCGTCCACGGCAGTGCCGGGGGGGCGGGAGGGCCGCTTCGACTTCGGCAAGAAGACCGTGAAGCCCCACACTGCCGGCGCGGCTGGCTTCCTCGCTCAGGCCTGCGGGCGCGAGGGCTTCGCCGCTGGCACGGCCTACGACATCAGCGCCGGGTGCCCGGGCCTGGGCGCATATCCCATGAGCGCGTGTCCATCCGACCATGACGTGGTGCTGCTCGATGAGCAGGGGAAGTTGCACTTCGGACTCCGGCCGCAGGACAACAACATGTGCACGCCGGACAAGCGCCCCACGGCGCGCGGGCCGACGCTCAGCCGTCGGTAAGGCAGATGCCAACCCCGCAGGTGTGACCACCTGCGGGGTTCGGCCATCCTTGTCCCCCCAGGAGTCGCCGTGACCAGTCCCCTGCTCGATGTGCCCTCTGAAGTGCTGTGTGTGGCGCCCGGCGACGACGTCGCAGCGGCGGTGGCGGTGCAAGCGCAGTCTGCGCCGGCCTGCCCTGAGGCGGGCATCGTCGTCGCGGTGCGCGCGCGCCCCATCAACCCGGCAGACCTGCTCCTGCTCAACGGCCGGCACGTCTTCCGGCCCACGCTTCCCGCGCACGTGGGCATTGAGGGAGCCGGTGTGATCGTCGAGGTAGGGGCGCGCTCGCGACACGCCATCGGGACCAAGGTGGCGATCCCTTCGGGCGGCACGTGGCGAGACCGCATGGCGATCCAGGACGACGGCGTACTCGTGCTCCCCGGCGACGTCGACCTCGAGCAGGCGGCGATGCTCTGCGTGAACCCCTTCACGGTCATTGGGATGCTCGAGGGCGTGGTGGCAGGATCGACGATCCTCGTGAACGCGGCCAGCTCGGCGCTGTCGCGGGTGGTCATGGCCGTGGCCCGACGGCGCAGCCTTCGGGTGGTGGGGGTAGTGCGCGACGCCCGCGCCCTCGACGCAGTGCGCGCCGCCGGTTCCGAGGTGGTTCTCGTGGATGGACCTGACCTCGCCGACCGCGTCCGCGCCGCAGCGCCGGGACCGGTGGTGCTGGGACTCGATGCCGTCGCCGGCGCCGCCAGCGGGCGGATGTTCGACGCCATGGCGGACGGAGGCACGCTCATTGTCTACGGATTGATGTCGTCCAACACCGTGGAGCTTCCTGCCGCCGGCGTTGTGTTTCGTGACGTCCACGTCCGCGGATTCTCGCGCCTGCGCGCCTACGCGGCCATGTCCAAGGCGCGCCGCGAGGAAATCACCGCAGAGCTTCTTGCTCTCCTGGCCGAGGGGCTCCTCGAGTCCGCCATCGAGGCCCGCTATCCCCTGCATGAGGTCAAGGCGGCGCTCGCACACCAGCAGCGACCGGGCAGGATGGGGAAGATCCTTCTCGTGTCGCCCTGAGGGGGTACGCTGCAGGTCAGGAGCAGAGCGCGCGCCCGGTCATGTCGTGCACGGACGCGCGTGTACGTCGCACGACACCTCCGCGGGGTGAAGCATGAAGATCGCAGTCCTCGGTTCCGGCCACGTCGGACAAACCCTTGCGCGCGGGCTGAAGGGCCTCGGGCACGACGTCATCATCGGCAGCCGTGAAGGCAACAAGCTGGGTGCGTTCGTCGCCGAGGTGGGCATCCGGGAGGAGCGCTTCGAGCCTGCAGCTGCGGGGGCCGAACTCGTGATCATCGCCGTCAAAGGCGGCGCAGCGGAGGAACTGGCGCGTGCGCTGGCGGCGGCGCTGGCGGGAAAGGTGGTGCTCGACACCACCAATCCCATCGCGGGCGAGGCGAAGGGCGGCGTGATCCCCTACTTCACAGCGGCCCACGAGAGCCTGCTGCAGAGGCTGCAGGCTTCGGCGCCCCAGGCTCGCTTCGTGAAGTGCTGGAACTCGGTGGGCGCGCACCTGATGATCAAGCCCAAGCTCTCCGGCGGCCAGCCCGCAATGTTCATCTGCGGCGACGACGCCGAGGCCAAGGGGGCGGCAGCTCAGCTGCTCGCGCAGTGCGGGTGGGCGGCGGAGGACGTGGGCACGAGCGCAGCGGGCCACGCGGTGGAGGCCCTCTGCCAGCTGTGGTGCGCGCCGGGATTTCTCCGTAACGACTGGGCGCACGCGTTTGCAGTGCTGCGCCCCTGATGACCTTGGGCCTGCCGCGCGCATCCCGTCTTGGCAAAACGCGTGTTACGGGCCTCAGCCAAACAAGCGCGCCCAGCTCACCAGGCCGGTGATCCCTGCCGTGAGCAGAACGCCACAGCCCATCCTGGGTTCGGTGGAGGGCGCCCGCTGGACGAGGATGCCGGTGAGCTCCGGGTCAGCCGCAACCAGGTGATCCGGCTCCTGCAGGATGACGGGCTGGTGGCCCGAGTGCGGAGGCGGTACCGGGTGACGTCGGTCGCCCCCCAACGAGCAACCGCTGCCGCCCAACCTGCTTGACCGGCAATCCGCCGCAGACCGCTCCAACCAGCGCTGGGTTGGCGACACCACCGAGCTGTCCACGCACGGCGGCTAGGTGTACCTGGCCGCCATCATGGACCTCTACAGCGGCTTCGTCGTGGGTTGGGCCCTCCCGGCGTTGAACGACCGCCACCTGGCGATGCGGGCTCTGGACATGGCGCTGGAGCACCGTTGCCCGATGGAAGGGCCGCTCCACCACCAGCAGTGGATGCACTCGGCCGTTGGTTACGCTTCGCCGACCGCGTTCGAGGCAGCAGGACGGGTGATGGTCGCGTAGTCCAACTGTCCACCGGATCGGATCAAGCCCACTTCCTCCACGACGCCGTTGAGCTCGTCGAGCAGCCCGTAGAGGAACGATGCCTCCACGTCGGACACGTTGTTCTTGATGAAGTCATCCGCTGCGGCCGGGCCGGTCTCGCCCCGAATCTTGTAGTCGTCCCCCAGGCAGACGGGAGGGTTGCGGGTGGTGCCGTTGTCCAGCGGGTGGGGGTAGCGGGAGTGGAAGACGGGGAGGGCGGTGCCGAACTTCCGCTCGATGGCCTCGTCCACCCGGGCGAGTCCCTGCCGCATCCGCGTGAGGGTAGCGGGGAGGGCGGCGGCCTGGTCGGGCATGCAGCCGAGTTCGCGCGCGTCCGCGGGGAAGTAGCAATCCTCGACGATCTTCGCGAAGCCGAAGTCGTTACCGCCGATGGACATGTAGAGCAGGTCCAGCCGTCCGCCGTTCTGGGTGACGAAATTCTTCACCCGGTCCAACTGGGCCGGCTGGGCGACGCGGGCGTTGCCCCGGAGAGACTCCGTCTTGGTGCCCGGGCCCGTGTAGCCCCCGTCCAGCAGGTCGTTGGTGGTGGCCCCCGAGCAGGCCACGAAGCCCAGCTTGAACCCGATGCTGGGGAACGTCTCCCGCAGGCGCGCCTGGGTCTTCACCGCCGGGGCCTTGTCGCTGCGGTGGCAGGTGAAGCTGTCGTCCGCCTGGGTGGCGCCGCTGTTTGAGACGAAGTGCGAGGCGTCATTGCCCCAGCGCAGGCCGGAGAAGTTATTGCGGTCGTCCGGGTTCGAGATGGGGACCTCGGGGTTGCCCTCGCCGGCGGCGTAGGAGTCCCCCATGGCGGCCCAGAAGAAGGTGACGTTGTTGGGCGCGGGGCTGCCGAGCGTGGTGGGGGTCAAGGGCGTGGGGAAGAGCCCGGTGATGAGGGGGTTGTTGATGACCAGGTCCGGCGCGGCGCTGAGCGTGGTGCCGCTGGTGGTCGCGAGCGAGAGCGAGCCCTGCACGCGGTCCCCCAGCTTGATCCACCCGGCCACGATGCCGGCGTCCCCTCCCTCTGCCATCGTCTCGGCGCGGTAGAGGATCTCCTCCGTGGTGGGGGCGGCGGTGAAGGGGAGCTCGGTCCCGTCCGGGAGCGTCACCACGCCTTGCGCAGTGTCCCCGAGCGAGACGGTCAGCGAGGCGCCGGCGGCGTTGGCCAGTCCCAGCTCGTTGCCCACCTGGGAGCCCATGAACCAGGCGCCGGTCTTCCCGGACTCGCAGACCTAGGCCGTCACCTGGGTCCCGTCCGCCACGACCGCCACGAAGGCGTCACGCCCGTCCACCGTCCCCACCCAGGCGCCGCTCCTTCCCTCAAAAACCGGGGAGGGGACGTCCGTGGAGGGCTCGGTGGGGTTGGAGGGGCAGCCTGCGAGGAACCACGCCGTCACGCCAAGGAGCGCGGAAGGAAGGAGGCGACGTGCGGAGAAGGTCTTGGCCATGAGGGCGGAGGGCCCTAGACCACCGGTGCCATGTGAAGAAATTGCGAACGGGCGAGCGCCAGCAGGAGGCCACCGACCGGACGGGCCGCCTCAGCGCTTCTTCGCCAAGGTGAACAGCCGCTCCACGCCGCCCATCGTCATGGGGTTGCCGCGGGAGAGCTCCTCGCCGTCCTTGTCCAGGAATACGAGCGTGGGGATGGCGCGGATGCCGAAGGTGTCCGACTTCTTCGGCTGGGCGTCCACGTCCACCTTCTGGAGCTTCACCTCCGGGTGGTGCTCCACGAAGGACTCGAGCAGGCCGGACTTCTCCATGGCCTGGCAGGGTGGGCACCAGGTGGCGGTGAATTTCAGCAGCGTGTAGGCGGGGCCGGGCTTTGCCATGATGGCTCCAGACGGTTGGCAGCCACCTTTCTTCACCGCCTCCCCCGCACAACATGGCCCTGTCCTCGTCCCTGCTCCGCGCCTACCGAAACACCTCCTACGTCGTCCGCGTACAAGGCGAGCCTCGGTTGCCCGCGTTCGTCCTGCGCGTGGGGGTGGGTCACCCCGCGTTCCAGCCCACCGCGCCCTGGGTGATGGTGGGCGCGTACACCGGCAGCACCGCCCACACCTCCGTCAACAAGGCGGCGCACCGGCGGTTGGGGGAGGCCCTGCGGAAGGAGGCGAAGGCGCTCTGGGAGGGGCAGGGCTTCGGTGAGGACGGGACGAAGGTGGAGGAGCGGATGTGGCTCGCCGAGGGCATCTCCTTCGAGCGGGCAATCGCGCTGGGGAAGGCCTACCGGCAGAAGGCGGTGCTGGTGGGGGTGCCCGGCGGGACGCCCCGGCTGGTGCTCTCCGCCACCGGGGAGGACGTGTCCGGGGACGTGCCGCGCCCGGAGCTGCCGGCGGCGGCGCTCGCGGACGTGCGCCGGAGGGTGCAGCTCATTGCGGCGGCCATGAAGCGGGCAGAGTTCGCCGTCACGGCGGCCCGGGTCGGGCTGGGCGCGCGAGGGCGTCGAAGGTGGCACGCCGAGGCACTCCCGGACCGTGCCTGGGGCCTCTGTGGGGTGCTCAACGGCCTGGAGTTCGCGTGGCGGGCGGACGGGGTGGCGGGGGCGTGTCACTTCGCCACCGCCGCGGAGATGGAGGCGGAAGTCGGCAGGCGCGACGAGACCAACCCGACCTTTGACTGGGCATCGACGCGCGATGCGCACCTCACCTTCAGCGGGGGAGAGCTGGACGGACCGCTCATGCTCTGTTCCGCGGGAGACGACTGCGTGCTCGCGGAGAACCTGGAGCCCCTGGAGGTCATCAATTGTTACCTGGACCGCCTCGCCCTGTCCGGGTGGGAACTCGCACTCATGCAGTTCGGGAATGGTGCGGTGGAGGATGCCGGCAAGAAGCTCAGGACATGTGAAGCCCTCGCCCGGCAAACATGGCAGCGGATGGGGCTCCCGCTGCCGCCGTCGCTCGTTCCTACACGCACCTCACCATGAGCCGTCCCCAGCGGTTGAGCCACGCCAGCGCCTCCTTGGCGCGTTGGATGTTCTTGAGCGCCGCGTAGCGGAGCAGGGGGATTGCGCGCCACGGGGACTTGAGGCCGTCTTCGGTGACGAGGATGCACAGGTCCGTGCTCGCCTCGGAAATGGGTGGGACGTTGTACTGCGCCAGGCCGAGCCGCCCCTGCTCGTCCATGTCCGGCAGGTGCCCCGCTTCGAGCAACTCCACCTCTGCGTGGACGCGGCAGCACTGAGCCAGTGGCGAATCTGCCGAAGCGCAGACAACCCGAGGTCCTCTCGCAACGTCATGGGGCACCGTCTTCCGGGAACGGGTGGGCGGCGAAGTGCGCGTCGAAGAGGTCCATCCACAGCTGGCGCAGTTGCTCGCGGGTGGGAGCGGTGGGGAATGCGCGCCCCTCCAGTCCTCCCCGGACGTTGGAGGTGAGGCCATAGCGCCGGGCGAGCGTCCACCGGTCCGCGGTCCGCATCTCCACCGTGCAGAGGTGACCGTCTGCCCGGAGCAGCACGCCGAAGGGTAAAAACCACGGCGGGGACCTGCAGTAGCGCTCCACGAAGCGGACGCGCCGGTCGTGCAGCTCGGGGTTCGGGGGCGACGTCCGGCCCATGGGGTTTTCCGGCGGCGTGGGGCGTGGAAGTGGATGCAGGGGCCGGTGGCTCTGCCCCGGGGCTGCGGGGATGGGGGCAAAAGGCGCGGACCAGGCGTCGAAGAGGTCCATCCACAGCTGGCGCAACTGCGCACGGGAGGGGGCGTTGGGAAAGGCGCGTCCCTCCAGTCCTCCCTGCCCGTTGAGGGCGAGGCTGTAACGGGCGGCGAGCGCCCGCTTGTCCGCGGCCCGCATCTCCACCGTGCAGAGGTGTCCGTCTGCCCGGAGCAGCACCCCGAAGGGCAGGAGCCACGGCGGGGACTCGCAGTAGTGCTCGACGAAGCGGACGCGCCGGTCGGGGGACTCGGGATTCTCTGGAGACTCAAGGGGCATGGGGACCTCCGACGACGCGGAGCGTGAAGGTGGGCTTCGGGGGTGGCGTCTCCAACGCGGTGCCGCCCGGGACGGCCCCGGACGTGGCGAGCAGATGCAGATGGGTGCGCGCCATGCACTGGCGCACGCGGCGCGAGAGCGCCTCGAGGGAAGACACGGGTGCTGCCTCCTGCGTGGGTGGGGACGGCGGTTCGTCGCCGCGTTCCCGGTGGCGTTCATGCGGCGGGCAGTGGCTCCACGCCGCCAGAGGCCTGCCCTGACAGGGGGGGCAGGGTGCGGATCCACGCCTGGACGCGCCGCTGCTCGGCCTCGGTGGGGCGCCGGTTCTGCTCGCCGGACAACTCGACGAGCGCCCAGCGGCCGGAGCGCACCGGGGCGAGCTGCACGGTGAGCGGGGCCCCCTCGACCACCAGGTGGAACAGCTGCGCCCCCCGGGTCCGCGCCGCGTCGATGCGCACGGCCACGCAGTGGCGCATGGCTTGCCCCTCCTCCCAGATGCGCCTCGGGGTGCAGAGCGGCTCGGCGGAGAAGCCCGGCCCGGAGGTGGCGGGGAGCCGGTCCGGAAGCGGTACATCCAACGTGGCCGGGTCCTCGTGGGCCAGGTCCGCACACTCCAACGCACGGTTCCCCCGGTTGAGGACCTGGGTGGCGAGCTCGGACGCCCGTTCCCCGTTCTCCGGGTAGAACTCCCGGACGAGGTGCGCGTGCTCCGCGCGCCACGCCACGGTCTCGAACGAGAGGGCCAGCGGCAGGCGGAGGCCGTGCAGGTGCACCCAGGCCATCAACGCGTCTGCATCCACGCCCAGCTCCCGTCCACCGTCCGGGGCCGGGCGGGGGGCGCCCGCGTGCCGGGACAGCCAGCGCACGGCTGCGGCCTGCACCGCCGGGTCCATGGCCGGGAGCCAGGAGGTGCTGGCGGCGCTGCGCTTGAGCACCGCGAACCAGCGCCTGCGCCCCACCGCGCCCCGCGGCAGGTCATCCGGCTTCCAGCAGACGGGGGGCGGCAGCCACGCGAAGAGGGCGGTGACGGCGTGGGGGGCGTGGCGCAGCAGCCAGCGCTGCTCGGCGAGCCTGCGGGCCTGTTCCGGGGAGGCCTCCGCTGCGAGCGCGTTGAGCGGGTGCCGGGCGCCGGTGAACGGGGAGGGCAGCGGCTCGAAGCGCGTGGGCTCCGCCTCGTCCCGCTCCGCGAGGTGGAGGGAGGGAAGCGGCCCGGGAAGCGCCCCGGCCCGGGCGCCGAAGTCCAGCCAGTCCTCGAGCAGCGGCTGCAGGGCGCCCTTCAAGGGGACCCCCTCGCGCACCGCCTCCCGGAACGCCTGCGCCGCCTCCCGTCCCTGCGCGTCCGCCACGCGCGCGTGGTGGAGCGCAAACGCCAGTGCCCCGGGGGCGGCGTCCGACAGCTGCGCCACGCGCCGCGTGTCATCCCCCACGAGCGCGGCGTACACCGCCCAGCGGATGGACGGGGCGAAGCGGCGGGCCTGGCGGAGCGCCCACGGCTCGAGCCCCGCGAGCAGCAGGTCCACCCCCTGCGCGAGCTGCGCGCGCGCCCGGGCGCGGTCCTCGAGGAAGGGGTGGCCGTCCTCCACGCGCTGCCTCCCCGTGCCCCAGGCCTTGCGCAGGCGTGCATCCAGGCGCCGCGCGAACAGGCGCACCGGGTCCCTGCGCGGCCCGTGGAGGCCCAGTCCCCGGGCCATGCTCCAGTCGGCCAGGGTCCCCTCGAAGCCCGTCCCGCCCGCCGCGCCGTCCAGGCGGAAGGAAACGGGCCGGCCTGCCCCCTCGAGGCGGGCCTCCAGCCACCCCGGCCCGGCGAGCAGGTGGAGCCCAGGCGTGCCCTCGGGGCCGAGCGCGAGGGCCCACCGCATGGCGCCGCTGCCACTCACCAGGGCTCCTCGTCGGGCCACTCACCGCCGAGGGAGAACAGCCTGTTGGCCTCGTCGTCGTCGGGCGGGTTGAACGCCTCCGCGTCGACCTCCGGGTCGAACTCGCCGGCCTCCCACGCCTCCAGCTCCGCCAGGTTGGGGGGCAGCTCGGCGCGGTGGGGAGATTCGTCCGTGCGCGGCGCCCATCCCCGTGCCCGCGCAACGTCATTCCACCAGGCAAGCAGCAACCGCCGTTGCGTGTCCGACAGCGGCCCGTTGCTGGGGCCGTGGGCGCGCCCCAGCGCAGGGGCCTCGGCAGGGCCCCGCACGGAGACGGTGAGCGGCCCCTCCGCGGTCTCCACGTGCAGGAAGAACGCCTCCCCCGCGGCGGCCGCCTCCACGAGGCTGCCCACGCAGTGGTGCATCCGCTGTCCCTCCTCCACCAACTCGGATGCCCGCCGCAGGGGCTGGAGCCGCAACCCCGGCCGCTCCTCCGGCTCGAAGAGGTGGGGCAGCTGCAGGTCCCGCTCCTTGCCGGGCAGCTGGCACGCCGGGTGGCGCTCCCACGCGCGCTCGAACGGGCCGGGCGGCAGGCGCCTGCCGCTGACGGACTGCAGCGTGCAGCCGCGGGTGAGGCGGCGGCCCCGTCCCAGCACCCGCCGGGCGAGCACCTCCACATCCTCCGGGCACAGCTCCGCGACGTGGGCGGACACCCAGCGGCAGAAGGCCTCCTGGACCGGGCGGGGAACGGAGGGGTCCCACGCCTGCAGCGCACCGGGCGCCTTCATCACGTGGAACCACCACCCCAGCGCGTGGCCCTCCGGGAGGTCCTCCGGCACGAGCGCGAGCGGCGGCGGCAGCCAGGCGAGCCGGGGCGGCAAGCCCGCGGGGGCGCGGCGCAGCAAGAGCCGCTGCTCCGTCATCCGGCGGCAGCGCTCCCCGGCTGGCGAGGCGGCCAGGG
>VGRA01000054.1 GCA_016875515.1 Deltaproteobacteria bacterium
CCATGCGCTCGCTCAGCCCCTCCTTCCTGGCCCAGCTCGCCGTGACCTCGGACGAGCTGCGGACCGTATCCCTGCTCGGTCGGTTTCGTGGGCGGCAGGACTTGTGGACGCTCCGGGTCCCCGAGGTGCTGACGGGGCTGCGTGACCTGGCGATCGTGGAGTCGACCGAGTCGTCCAACCGCATCGAGGGCATCGTGGCCAGGTCCGGACGCGTCCGGGACATCGTGCTTCGGGATGCCACGCCGCGCGATCGCTCCGAGCAGGAGATCGCCGGCTACCGCGAGGCGCTCCAGCTCATCCACGAGCAGGCCGAGGAGATGCCGCTGTCCACGAACCTCGTCCTGCAGCTGCACGGCCTGCTGTACCGGTACTCGACCGACGAGGGGGGGCGGTGGAAAGGCGTGGACAACACCCTCGTCGAGCATGGCCCGGACGGAACGGTGCGCGAGCGGTTCGTACCGGTGAAGGCCCTTGCGACCCCCCAGGCGATGACCGACCTCGTCGACAGTTACCGACAGGCCCAGCAACAGGGCGTCGATCCCCTGCTCTCGGTGCCGCTCGCCGTGCTGGACTTCCTCTGCATCCACCCGTTCCGCGACGGCAACGGACGCGTGTCACGGCTCTTGACGCTCCTGCTGCTTTCCCAGCACGGCTACGACGTGGGGCGCTACGTCAGCCTCGAGCGGATCACGGAGCAGTCCAAGGACGCCTACTACGGCGCACTGGAGCGGAGCTCGCAGGGATGGCACGAGGGGCGGCATGACGTGCACCCCTGGCTGCGCTGCTTCTGGGGCACGCTCACGGCTGCTTACAACGAGCTCGAGGAACGCGTCGGCACGGCCACGACAGGCAGGGGTTCCAAGACCGAGCGGGTGCGCAGTGCCGTGTCCCGGAAGAGCCAGGCGTTTGCCATTTCTGTGATTGAGCACGATTGTCCAGACATCAGCCGCGAGCACATCCGGAAGGTGCTGACCCAACTTCGCGCCGAGGGCCTGGTGGACATGGAAGGGGCAGGCCGCGGGGCGGTATGGCGCTGGAAGGGATAGCCGGCGGCGGCCGCGTCCACCTGCAAGCAATCCCATGCCCCTCACCGCCGCGCTCTCGCTCCTGCTGTTGTCCCAGGCGACCGCCCAACGTCCGCCCGACCTCGAGCGGATGCGGGCTGTCCTCGACGCGGCGTACGCGAAGCGCCCTTCCCTGCAGGCGCTGCGGGCGCTCAAGCAGGGTCCTGTCGCTGGCTCGTTGGAGGAGGACCTCACCACGCATGACTGGCTCGTGGCGGGCGCGTGGTCCTGGGTGGACCGGGATGCCGCCGAGTACACCCGCGCCCGGGAGCAGAGCCCGTATGTCTGGCTCCGCTACCTCCCGGACGGCAGAGAGCTCCGCTTCCGCTTTGAGCCGGGCGCAGGCGCCATCCGGCAGGAACTGGACAGGAGCCCTCCCCGGCACGTGGTGAAGGTGGAGCGCCGGCGCGGGCGCACCTGGCTCGTCACCCTCCATCCGGACGAGGGGGAGCAGCAATACATCCGCGTCGTCTCCTACGTCCAGGGCGTGCTGGTGCTCGAGGTCACCCGGGGAGGAACGCCCTCCTCCCGGGACGCGGACTTCCGCACCGTGCGCGTGGCCATGCCCCGCATGCCCGAGTCCGCGGGACGGTAGCGGACCGGGACCATTGCCTCGCCGCACGCCCCCATGGTGTCAGGGGCGTGTGAGACAACCCTGTGCAGTTGGGTGGCGGGGAGGTGGGGATGGGTGCGGGGGATGGGCGATTCACAATTGGCTTCTACGTGGACCCGTGGGGCCGGTCCGTTTTCGAGGACTGGGTCCAGACGCTGACGGATGAGCAGTCCGAGGCGCTCCTCGCAGCCCTCGAGGCGTCCCTCGGTCGCCTTGGCATTGCAGTGTGTGGCAGCGAGTTCGGGAAGCCACTGGGGCACGGGTTGTTCGGGTTCCGCCACCTCGCGGCCGAGTGCATCCGCCTCAGGCAGGAGGCCGGCCTGTCCCAGCGGGCGCTCGCCCGGGCGTCTGGCGTTCCACAGAGCGAAATCAGCCGGATGGAGCGGGGCCTGGCCAACCCTACCTGGCGGACGCTCGAGGCGGTGGCACGTGCCTCGGGCATGACGCTGGCGTTTGTTCCGCTGCCGAAGCGGGAGAGGCCGCGCCGCGGTTCGCGGGCACGCTGAGCGGTAGCCTGGTCCGGGAGTCCGGCGCCCTGATTGCGGTCATACGGCCACTGGCTTCAAGCAACCGACGGGTGGGCCTCTCAGGCCCGCAGCTTGAACACCGAGCCAAACCCGCTCCGGAGACCTGCGAGGAGTTGCTCCGGCGTGGGAGCATTGACGCGGGTTGCAGCCATCTGCGCGGCACGCCTCGTGAGGTCGCCAACCCCGCCCAGTTCTGACCGGGCGCGCTTCTCGAAGGAGCGCACGTGGCCTTTCACCATCTGGTGCCGGAGGTCGGTCCAGGTGCTCGCCAGTCCGTCCAGCGAGTCTGCGAAGAGCGCGAACGTGTCATGGATGTACAGCAGGTCCTTGGCCCTCTTTGCGGGCGGACGCCGAGGCAGCACCAGGATCTTCTGGACGATGTACGAGACCGGGTTCGGGACCCGGACCGTCCTCCTGCGGGACACCGGGAAGCCGTTCTTGCGGGCGAGCGTGACCGTCCATGGGGAAGTCAGGAGAAGTTCCACGTGCCGGAGTTTCTGGGCGGTGACGCCGCCTACCCGCGTGGTCGCGTCCCGGGTCCCGTCCCGCCTGTACTCACCGCCCACCAGCGGGGAGAGGAACTCAAGGTAGAAGCCCCCAGCGTCATCCCCCAGGACGTACTCGGAGATGGGGGGACGGTGGTCGCTCGAGAGCTCTTCCCGGAAGCCCGCGGAGACAAGGCACTCGGCGATCGGCCTCGGGCCGGGTGCCAGGCCCTGGGGCGCCGCCACGTCCGCGTCCTCGGTGTGCAGGACCTCGAACGGAAGGGGAACGGCCTCCGGGCGCAGCGTGTAGAGGAAGTGCGCCCAGCCTCCGACGAACACGAGGTCGTCGAGGTAAGGCTCGAGCGCCTCCACGGCTCGGGCAAGGGACTCGAAGTCGCGCAGCGAATCCCTCATGGCTCGGGCTCTCCCGGTGCGAGGGCCGGCGCCAACACCCGGCGCCACAGCACGGCGGCCTGCTCTGCGCCCCGCGTGGGCTCTGCCGAGACATCCAGCCAGCACTGGATGGCATCCGCCACCGGCACGCCCTTCCGCAGGACTGCCGCCCGGAAGACGGACTCGGGCCAGCGTGCCACCTGGACCACCACGTCAGGTGTCTGTCCTTTCTCTGCGACCACGAGCCCCAGGGCTTCGAGCAAGGACGGCGACGCATGGCGGACGTACACGTGGAGCGGCGCCCCCCGGACATGGCCAAGCCCCAGCGCGTCGCAGGCCGCGAAGAGGCCCAGGCACGCGGACGGCTCGGGCTGCTGGCCCCATTGCGCCGCGAGTGCCTCCTCGAGCCGGGCACGGGGCTTCCTGCCAGCGAGAATCCACCTGGCCCCCAGGCGCCGTTGAGGGCGCTGGCTTGCGGCGCGCCACCGTGCCAGGAGCTCCGGGACGAGCACGACTTGCCCCGAGCCCCCCAGGTGCCCGGCATCCTGGAGCGCACGGTGAAGCCGCCAGGCCGCCGGGACTGAAACCCCGCCCCGTTGCGCAAGTTCCGTGGCCGAGCGGACGGGCGCGCTCGGGATGGACAACATCCGCTCCGGGAGCGCCCGCCCGACCAGCACCTTGAGGAGCCACTGGTTGAGGTCAGAGAAGATGTCCGGCGTGCGGGCGCTTCCGCCCCGCTGCCTGGGAGGCCTGACCGGCTCCTTCCCGGCAGACTCGAGCCCCAGCCCCTTGAGGCGGACGAGCCCCCGGTCATCCACGCAGCCGAACGGCTGCCCCGGAGCGACCTCCGCGGCGTATGCCTCGAGCGCGCCCGCCATCGCGGGCGAGATGACCGGTGCGCTGACCAGGGCCAGGAACGGACCGCGCGCGGACGCTCGCCCCCGGAGGATGGCGTCGGCCAGCAGCGCCTGGAGGATGGCCCGGCGGGCATCCCCGGACCGGCGGTGGAAGATGGGTAGTCGCCGGGTCCCCCGGGTCATCCAGTGCGAGGCAGGCTCCTGGCCCGGACGCAGGGACCAGCCCGCGGACTGGAGCGCCGCCGCGAGCGCCGGGGAAAGAGCGGGGGGGTGGGTCATTTCTTGAACAGGATAAATTCCGCGGACAGGAAAGTCGAGCATCGGGGCCGGCAGGGCCACGCACGTCAGCGGCCTCCGTTGTCCGAGTCCATGCGCGGGGTCGACGCGGCAACTGACCGCGAAGTGAGCACCCTCCCATGGTTGGTACTCAATCCAGCCCCGGGTACGCCCATATGGCCGAACCCATCGTCACGATCGTCCTCAGTCGGTGACCAGCGGCGTGTCCCGGACGCGCGAGGCGTCTGCCTCGCCTTTCAGGGTACGCGCAGTCGGCCGAGCGTGCGGCCTGGCACGCTCGGGGGTAGGCACCTTCCCCTCCGGAGAACGCTCGAGGCGACGGCCGCGGGCGACTGGGGTTGGCCGTCGGATGCTCGGACGATCCACTCCGTTGACCACGCCCTCGGGTTGACGCTCGGCTTCATCCCGGAGCCCACGGGGCGCCCGCGCCGGCGTTCACGGAGGGATTGACGCGTCGGTGCGCAGGTCCTGCCCGTGCGTGATGCCCAATCACGGCACCAGGATGCGCACCCCGGGGCTCTCACCGCCGCCGCGGCCCACGGCGCTGACGGCCCAGGTGCCCCGCTCCACGGTGAAGGAGGACTGCGGGCCGCCCCGCACCGCGGCGAGCTCCCACTGGCCCGACTGCCGCTCCCGGTACAGCGCGTGGAAGCGCACCTGCAGCGGCTGGGGGCTCGTCACGGTCAGCGTGGTGCCCTGCAAGGTGAGCAGCGGCGGCGCGGGCGGTACCGCGGCCCCTGCGCGGGGCACGGCCGGCGGGAGGGCGGGGGCGGCGTACAGTTCCTTGCCGGTCAGGTCCGCCACCCCGAGCAGGTTGGACCGGAAGTTCGCCGCGCGGAAGTGGATGGCCCCGAGCGAGCCCTGGCCGCGCAAGCTGCGCGCGTACTCCAGTTGCGCGCGGTACTCGGCCAGCGTCCACGCGGCCGTGGTGCCCAGCCGGTACGTGGCGTGCCCCACGAACAGGTGGCGCCCCCCCACCGTGCCGCCGGCCCACCAGGCCGCCAGCTTCTGGAAGTCCTGCGCCGGGCAGCTGCTGCACGCCGTCCCGGTGGGCCAGTACAGCTGCGGGGAGAGGTAGTCCACCCAGCCCTGGTTCATCCACGTCACCGCGTCACAGGAGATGACGTCGTACGCGGACAGGCCGCTGATGCCTGCCGGCGTCCCGCTCTTCCAGATGCCGAACGGCGAGATGCCGAAGCGGACGTGGGGATGCTCGGCTTGCACCAGCTCCATCACCTCGCGCACGAGCGTGTTGACGTTGTCCCGCCGCCAGTCCGCCCGGGACAGCGTTCCGCCATCCGCCTGGTACGCCGCGTAGGTGTCCGCGTCCGGGAAGGGGGTCCGGTCCGCGTCCGGGTAGGGGTAGAAGTAGTCGTCGAAGTGCAGGCCGTCCACGTCGTAGCGGGACAGCAGGTCCGCCACCACCGCCTCCAGGTGGGCGCGCACCGCCGGGGCGCCGGGGTCCATCACCACCTTGCCGTCGTAGGTGATGGCCACCTCCGCGAGCACCTTCGTCACGTGGTTGGGGGCGGCCTGGACGCTGCTGCTGACCAGGCCCCGGTAGGGGTTCATCCAGGCGTGCACCTCCATGCCCCGCGAATGGGCCAGGACCAGGAGCTCTTCCAGCGGATCCCAGCCTGGATCCCTTCCCTGCGTGCCGGACAGGAAGCGGCTCCAGGGGGCCAGCTGCGTCTCGTACAGGGCGTCCCCTTCCGGGCGGACCTGGAAGAACAGCGCGTTCATCCCGGCGTCCGCGAGCCCGTCCACGAGCGAGGCCAGCGAGGCCCGGCCGGCGTCCGGCGTCAGCGTGCCGCTGGGCGGCCAGTCCAGGTTGCTGACGGTGGCAATCCACGCCCCGCGCAGCTCGCGCGGGTGGGCCACCGGGACGAGCGCGTCCCCTTCCCCGCCGCCGTCCGGGAGGCCACCTGGAAGGCCGCCGTCGGAGCCCGCCTCGCCCGCGTCCGCCGTCCCCCCGTCCGGAAGCTCCGAGGCGGTGCCGCCGCAGGCAGCGAGGGACAAGGACAGGACGGCCAGGACGACACGCAGGGGGCTCACGCAGAGCGGGTGTAATGGGCGGTGCGGAACCGCGTCCAGCGGCGGTCACGTTCCCGTCTCCCCCGCGCGGCACCGGGGCGGTTGCGGCCGCGGGGACCGGACGTTAGCCTTCCCCGACAAAGGCCGGTGCCCCACAGGCCGGACGGGGCCGTGAGAGGGACCATGGGACTGTTGCGTGCGTTCTGCGCGGGTGGGGCGGTGCTGATGGGTGCGTCCGGGTGCGCCATCGTCGGGCCCGGGGAGCGGGGGCTGCGCTCCACGCTGGGGCGGCTGGAGCCCGAGGCGCACCCGCCCGGGCCGTTGCCCTTCAACCCGTTCCTGTCCCGGGTGACGGTGGTGCCGGTGCGGACCGTCAACCGCGAGCTGGGGCTGCTGCTGCCCTCCCGCGAGGGGCTGACCATCCAGGCGGAGATATCGCTGATGTACCGCCTCCGCCCCGAGGCGGTGCCCACCATCTTCGAGACCATTGGGGGGGAGTACGAGAAGGCGGTGGTGCTGACCGCCTTCCGCTCGGCCGCCGCCGAGGTGTCCTCCCGACACAACGCCAAGGACATGCACAGCAGCGAGCGGGCCAACATCGAGACGGAGATACGCGAGCGGCTGAACTCCGCGCTCGGGCCGCGCGGTTTCGAGGTGGAGCGGGTGCTGCTCAAGAGCATCGTGCTGCCGGCGGGGCTGGCGCGCGCCATCGAGGACAAGCTGGAGGCGGAGCAGGCCGCGCAGCAGATGCAGTTCGTGCTCGAGCGGGAGCAGCGGGAGGCGGAGCGACGCCGGGTGGAGGCGGTGGGCATCCGGGATTCGCAGCGCATCGTCAACGAGGGGCTGACGCCGCTGCTCATCCGGTGGCGCGCCATTGAAGCGTTCCGGGAGCTGGCCGCGTCGAAGAACGCGAAGGTCATCATCACCAACGGCGAGTCGCCGCTGATGGTCTCGCCCGAGGCGGGGCCCGCAGCGGACTGAGACCGGCACGGCCCTCCTCCACCCGCCCGGCAACGGGCTAGGCTGCGCGCATGGGCATGCCTCTGCGGCTGGCGGGATGGGTGCTGGTGGGCGTGCTGTGCGCCCCGTCCCGGGCCCGGGCGCTCACGCGCTGCGAGGTGATGGCCCATGCCGAGGCCTGGGTGCAGGCGGGCGTCATGTACTCCCAGGGGCCCGGCTCCTCCGTGTGCCCGGGCCCCCTTCATTCGGACCCGCTGGCGGGCGGGGGCGGGTACCGGCCGGACTGCTCGGGCTTCGTCTCCGCCGTGTGGCAGCTGCCCCCGCCGGGCCACACCACCTACAGCTTCGCCGGCGGGCCGTGGGACGACGGCGTCTCCTAAGTCATTGCCCCGGAGGAGCTGCGGGCCGGGGATGCCGTCAACTTCGGCGGCAACCCGTCCGCGGGGACCGGCCACATCCGCCTGGTGGGGGGCTGGGCCTCCCCCGGCGTGCTGTGGGGGTACGAGGAGATTTATTGCGGCCAGCCCGCGCAGTACTGGGAGGCCTCCTGGGCGAGCATGGCCGGGCAGTACGTGGCCATCCGGCGCGTGGACATGGCCGAGTGCAACGCCCCGCCGCGCGGCCATTTCGACGGCGTGGACGGCACGCACGCGGTGGGCTGGGCGCAGGACACCGACAGCCCGGACCAGGCCCTGGGCGTCCACGTCTACTTCGGCGGCCCCACCGGGAGCCCGTCCGCCGTGGGCGTGGCCACCACCGCCAACGTCCACCGGCCGGACCTGTGAGTGGCCCTCGGCTCGTGTGCGCACGGGTTCGACCTGGCCGTCCCCGTGGCCTTCCGGGACGGCATCCCCCGCCCGGTCCACGCCTACACCTTCGACGGCGCCACCGGCGCCCCGGTGGAACTGCCCGGCAGCCCCCGCACGCTGCAGGCCCCGCCACCTGCCCTCCCGCCGGGGGTCCGACGGCACGTGGTGGACCCGGCCGCGTTCGCCGCCTGGCGCTTCAGCTACCCGTGGGTGGCCCGCGCGCCGGACGCCGCCGTGGCCGCGGTGCCGGAGGGCAGTCCGTTTCCTGCCGCCCCGCTGTACGTGCAGGCGGATGACGGGACGCCCGAGGTGTGGATGGTGGACGGCGCAGAGCGGCGCCACGTGGCGAGCGAGGCCTCCGCGGCGGCGTGGCAACTGGACCTGTCCGTCGTGGCGAGGTGGCCCGCGGCGCAGGTGTACGCGCTGTCACAGGGCAAGCCGTGGCGGGCCACGCCGTTCGTCTTCAAGGGGAGCAACGGGGCCGTCTACGTGATGGATGAGCCTGCCGGCACGGGAGGCGAGAGGGATGCGGGTGAGCCCGACCGTGGCACCGGGGGGCCGGACGCAGGCTCCGGCGGTAGAGGCGGTGACGGAGGCACTGAGGTCACCACCGTGTCCGGCCCGGGGGCCAGCGGCTGCGGCTGCAGCGCGGGTGGCCCGGGCTGGGTATTCGGTGCGCTGGTGCTCACCGCCGCCGCTGTCAGGACGCGTCCGCGCCGGCAGGGTTGAAACCGGTTGGGGTCCGGGGCAAGAGGGCTGGCACCGGCGCCGGTCAGTTCCTTCGAGGGGACAGACGTTGCTCCCAGCCACCACCGGTCGTGCTTCTGCCGGACTCCGCCACCACCAACTGTCTGGCCCGGCGGCACCTTCGGGTCTTCCGTGACGCGCACGGAGCCTGTCGGCGGGCCGTCCCGACTGCTCGTCCTCGCCTTCTGGACACGCCTTCCACCGTGCGGGCACGCCCGCGGGTGCGAACGTCCTCCACCGGCACCTACCCTCATGGGATGGAACGGCGTGCTCGGCCTACGTTGCAGGCCCGTCGGGCATGCCGACCGGCTGACCACGTGTCAGACCCCCGTGAGACCCTGCGTTCGCCGTTCTCATGGAGGGAGGACCACATGGCGGCACGGAGGCGGGGAGCGGGGCGGGACGCGGATGCGCTGGCGCGGCTCGAGGCGCTGGTGAAGGCGGTGGAGGAGGAGGCGCGGGCAAACGGGACGTTGTACCTGTTCGAGCGGTGGAAGGCCTCGCTGCCAGTCAACCCTGCGGAGAGGAGCGCCGCACGCGCCAGTCCCCGCCGCAGGCGGACGGACGCGCCAGGCTGAGCTGCCGTCCTACAAGTCCCGGGCGAGCGGCTGCAGCTGCGCCTCGAGTGCCGGACGTCGTAGGCGACGGTGTTCCACATTACCTGGGGGGCTTCCTCTGCTTGTGCGCGACCACGTCCGGGAAGCCCATGATGGCCCGCCATTCCACCTGGGGATGGCGGGCGCGCACCTCGGAGGGGAGCTGCTTGGCCACCTCGCCCAGGATGAACAGCTGTCTCTCCACTGCGGCGAGCGTGCGCTCGTCGTCACGGAGGAACTCCGCGGTGAGACCTTCACAGAACGTCCTGATGCGACGACACGCCTGCAGCATGTCCCGCAGCCGCAGCGCCTCCCTACGCGACTTGGAGGGAGTCCCGGTCCGCTTCGGCCAGCACCTCCGGCGCGAGGCCACCGCGGGTGACCACGTCCACCCGGCGGTGGAGAAGCTCCTCCAACCGGACCTTCACGCGCATGAGGGACAACAGCCCGCGGTGGCCGTCCGGGTCCACCAGCAGGTCCACGTCGCTCTGGGACGTGTCGCTGCCTCGCGCAACCGAGCCGAACAGGGCGAGCGTCCTCACCCCGAGCGCACGCAGCTCGGCCCGGCGGACAGACAGGACCTGAAGGACGCCGTCACGAAGCATCTGCGAATGCCTGGTGTCCACGTGGCACGCCAGCAACGCGGGGCCGCGGGAG
>VGRA01000055.1 GCA_016875515.1 Deltaproteobacteria bacterium
CGAGCAGCCGGAAGCCCTCGTCCGGCGGGGGCCCCGCGCTCATGTGCCGCGCAGCAGCCGCTCCGCGCGCGTGGCGGCCGGGGTGCCGGGGAACAGCTGCAGCACCTTTTGGAGCGCCGCCTGGGCCTTCTCCATCTCTCCCAGCTGCCCGTAGGCCGCGTGCAGGCCGAACAGCGCCTCCTCGTCCAGCCCCAGGCCCGGGTACTCGCGCACGACGCGCTCGAAGCGGGCGGCGGCCCCCTGCCACTTGCCGCGCTTCAGGTAGAAGTCCCCCACGTACAGCTCGTAGCGGGCCACGCGCGTGCGGGCGTCCGCCGCCACCTTGCGCGCCTCCTCCACCCAGCTGCTGGTGGGATACTGCCGGATGAAGTCGTTCATGCTGCGCAGCGCGCCGCGCACGTCCCCCTGGTCCTTCTCGTAGGAGGGCGGCAGGAGGAGGAAGTCGGACGGGATGTCGCGCGCGTAGGTGAGGGCGGCGTGGAAGGCGGCATAGTCCACCTTGGGGTGCGTGGGGTGGAGCTTGATGAAGGCGAGGTAGCTCTCGCGCGCCTCCGCGTACTTCTCGCGCGCCAGCTGCGCGTCCGCCAGCCTCAGCTCCGCCTCCCGGGAGGCCTCCTGGAAGGGGTACTTCGTCTTCACGTGGGCGAAGTACTTCTCCGCCTCCAGGTAGTTCTTGTTGCCCAGCGCCTCGTCCCCGAGCGCCAGGTTCTTCTCCGCGCTGGAGGCGTACTCGGGCTCGCCCGGCTCACCCTGGGTCGTGGCGCAGGCGCCGAGGGCCAGGGTGGAGGCAGCGGTTGCGAGCAGGAGGAACTGGCGCATGGGAGAGGCGGCAACGTATAGCCTCTCCCCTCCCTCCTGCCACCCGGGACGTTCAGCCATGCACCCCACCTTCGCCCAATACCTGGACCTCCACGTCGCGTGGGAGACGCTGGAGCTTGCCGGGGGCGACGAGCCCCTGGAGGGGCCGGCCGCGGACTTTGCGGCCGTGGCCTCTGCCCACCCGGAGGTGCAGGCGGCGGTGCTGGCGGGCAAGGGGCGCGCGCAGGCCGGGGAGCAGGCGGAGCAGGCGCTGGTGCTGCTGGCCGCGCTCTCCGCGGTGAGGACGCTGGAGCGCACGGTGCGCTGGGAGACCCCGCTCCAGGCCACGCGCGAGGCGCTCTACCGCGCCGGGGCCACGGAAGAGGAGGCCTCCGCCTTCCTCGCCAAGCTGGTGGTGGAGGAGGCCTTCGCCTTCGAGACGCCAGCGGACAGCTTCGACGAGGCGCTTTTCGAGGAGACGCTGGCGTCCATTCCCGCGCTGCTGGGGTTGGACGAGTCCTCCGTCGCGGCGCTGCTGGAGTCCTTCGTCAAGGCTGCGCCGGCCAGGAAGGGCACGCTCTACCGGGACGCGGCCAAGGGGCTGCTCGAGCAGGCGTGGGCGGACGGGGCGGAGCCCATTGCCCCCGAGCACGTGCAGGCGGCGCGCGAGGCACTGGGCAAGCGCGCCGGTACGGCCGAGGCCCTCAAGGCCTTCATCGCCCGGCTGGCGCAGGAGGAGTTGGTGGGGCCGCTGCGGCGCAAGGCGCTGGAGGCGGCGCTGGTGTAGCGCCCTTCAGAAGCGCTCTATCTTGAAGTCATCCCCGGCGGCCGGCTCGGACGGGGAGGCAGGGCGTGTGGGCGGCTGTTCCTGCGCGGCGGCGGCCGCGGCAGGTGCCGGGACCGTGGGACGGGCGCGCGGGAGCCCCTGGCCGGCGGCCGGGACCGGCTGGGTGGCGGATGCGGCGGCGCGGGACTTCGCCTGCAGGGCCCAGGCATCCGCCTCCCGGGCGGCGGCGGTGCCGTCAAAGTCGTCCCACTTGCTGTCCGAGGTGCCGCTGATGCCGGCCAGGCGCAGCGCGAAGTCGTCCGGGTTGGTGGCCTGGCGCTTGGCCTCGTCCATGGTGATAAGCCCCTTCTGCACCAGGGACATGAGGCTCTGGTCGAAGGTCTGCATCCCGTAGGAGGTGTGGCCCTGGGAGATGGCCTCGTGGATTTCGCGCGTGCGGTCCTTGTCCTCGATGAGCTCGCGGACGCGGGCGGAGCTGCGCAGCACCTCCACGGCGGGGACACGCCCCTTTCCGTCCGCGCGCGGCACCAGCCGCTGGCTGATGACCGCCTTGAGCACGGAGGAGAGCTGCAGGCGCACCTGCTTCTGCTGGTGCGGGGGGAAGGCGCCGATGATGCGGTTGATGCTCTCGGTGGCGTCCAGGGTGTGCAGCGTAGACATGACGAGGTGGCCCGTCTCCGCCGCGTTGAGCGCCGTCTCGATGGTCTCCAGGTCCCGCATTTCGCCGACGAGGATGACGTCAGGATCTTGCCGCAGCGCGCTCTTCATGGCGTGGCCGAACGAGTGGGTGTCCACCCCCACCTCGCGCTGGTTGACGACGCACCGCTTGTCACGGATGAGGAACTCGATGGGGTCCTCGATGGTCATGATGTGACCGGCCTCGTTGGCGTTGATGTAATCCACCATGGAGGCCAGGGTGGTGGACTTGCCGGAGCCGGTGATGCCGGTGACCAGGACCAGGCCACGCTCCTCCTTGGCAATTGGCTCCACCACCGCGGGCAGGGCGAGCTCCTGCACGGAGGAGATCTTCACCGGGATGACGCGCAGCACCATCCCCATGGCGCCGCGCTGCATGAAGACGTTGACGCGGAAGCGGCCCAGACCGGCCACGCCGAAGCCCAGGTCCACCTCGTTGGTCTGCTGGAACTTCGCCCGCTGGGCCTCGCTCATGGTGCCGAGCGCCATGCGGGAGACCTCCTCGCCGGACAGCCGCTGGGCGTTCTTGAGCGGGACGAGCGCGCCGTCCACGCGGAACATGGGCGGCAGCCCCACCTTGAGGTGGATGTCCGAGGCACCGCCACGCACCGCGACTTGAAGGATGTCCGAGAGTTCCATGGGGAGCGCGGATGCTAGCCCAGCCCCAACGAGAAAGGGCCCCCCGGACGAATCCGGAGAGCCCCTTCGTGTCCAGCCGGTGCAGCGAGCGGAGACTTAGCGCTTGCTGAACTGGAACCGGCGGCGGGCGCCGGGCTGGCCGTACTTCTTGCGCTCGACGGCGCGGCTGTCGCGGGTGAGGAAGCCGGCCTTCTTCAGCGGGCTGCGGAAGTCCGGGTTCATCCGGGTCAGCGCGCGGCTGATGCCGTGGCGGATGGCGCCGGCCTGGCCGGAGAGGCCGCCGCCGCGCACGTTGACCGTCACGTCCACCTTGCCCACCTGCTCCAGCAGGGCGAGGGGCTGGGCGAGGACCATCTTGGAGGTCTCGCGGCCGAAGTAGTTGTTGATGTCACGGCCGTTGATGACGACCGCGCCGGTGCCGGCCTTCAGCCACACGCGGGCGGTGGCCTCCTTGCGGCGGCCGGTAGCGTAGAAACCCCTCTCAGCGTGAATGGGCATGTGCGTGTTCCTTTAGGCCTTAGGCCTGGACGTCGCGCGCCTTGGGCTTCTGCGCGCCGTGGAGGTGCTTGTCGTCCGCGTACACCTTCAGCTTGGTCATCATCTGGCGGCCGAGGGCGTTGCGGGGGAGCATGCGCTTCACCGCGTTGACGATGACGTCCTCGGGGTGGCGGGCGCGCAGGTCCTTGAGGTTGGTGGTCTTCAGGGCGCCGGGGAAGCCCGCGCGCGGCTGGCGGTGGTACAGCTTCGCCGTCTCCTTGGTCCCGGTGACCTTCACCTTCGCCGCGTTGATCACGATGACGTGATCACCCGTGTCGATGGACGGGGTGTACATGGGCTTGTGCTTGCCCTTGAGGAGGGTGGCAATCTGGGTCGCCACGCGGCCGAGCACCTTGTCGGACACGTCCACGATGTGCCACTCGCGGCGGATGTCGGTCGGCTTCGCGCTGTAGGTCTTGTGCGGCATCTTCGGCTCCACGAACTCGTTGACCGCTGCGGGGAAACCGCGCGGAAGGGCGGGCGATCTACGGGGATGTCGAGGCCAAGTCAAGCCCCGGGCCTGATTTCGATCACTTGGCCCCCCCGGGCGCCCCTCCCAGCCCCAGCCGGGCGCGGATCATGTCCGTGTAGTTGGAGGGGCCCGGCGGGGGGGCGTCCAGGTCCACCAACTCCACCAATTCCGCGGGGATGTCCGCCAGGAACCGGGAGGGCGTGCGGGGCACCTCCTTGCCGCGCTTCACCCGGGTGGCGGCCCGGGTGATGTAGAGGATCTCGCGCGCGCGGGTGAGCCCCACGTAGGCCAGGCGCCGCTCCTCGGGGAGGTTCTGCGACTCCCCCTGCATCCCCGAGTGGGGCAAGAGGTCCTCCTCCGCGCCCAGCAGGAACACGATGCGGTACTCCAGTCCCTTGGAGCCGTGCAGCGTCATGAGCGTCACCCGCCCCTTCCCCGCGGGCAGCTCCTCGTCCTCCTCCTCCCTGGAGTCCAGCGAGAGGCGGTTGAGGTAGGTGAGCAGGTCTGCCTTCTTCCCCTCGCGCCGCTCGAAGGCGCCCAGGGAGGCCACCACCTGGTCCACGCTCTTCACCTTGCGGTCCCCGGCCGCCGCGGACGGGGCGTGCAGGCGCGCGGCGTCCTTGAAGCCAATCTCCTCCAGGAGCTGCGCGGACACCTCCGCCAGGTTCCCCTTGTCGAAGGCGGCCCGGTAGCGCTGCAGCATCCCGCGGAACTCCGCCACCTTCTCCGCCGCCCCGCGCGGCAGGTCCTCGAGCTCGCCGGCGCGGTCCATGGCCTCCTGCAGCGGGACCTCCAGCCGCCGGGCGTGGGCCACCAGCCGCTCCATGGTCACGTCCCCGATGCCGCGCGCCGGCACGTTGACGATGCGGAGAAGCGAAACCTCGTCCCGCGGGTTGGCAATGACCTTGAAGTAGGCCACCACGTCCTTCACCTCGCGCCGGTCGAAGAACTCGCTGCCCCCCACCACCTCGTAGGGGAGGCTCTTCTCCCGCAGGGCCTCCTCCACCGGGCGGGACTGGCCGTTGGTCCGGTACAGCACCGCAATGCTGTCCAACGGGACGCCGTCCTGGGCGCAGCGGTGGATCTCGGAGGCCACGTACCGGGCCTCGTCCTCCTCGCCGTGGGCCACCACCAGCTTGATGCGGTCCCCGCCCGAGCGGTCCGTCCACATCTTCTTGGCCTTGCGCTCCGGGTTCTGGGCGATGACGGCGTTGGCGGCATCCAGGATGACCTGCATGGAGCGGTAGTTCTGCTCCAGCCGCACCTCCTTGCCGCCCGGGAAGAACCGGTCGAAGTCCAGGATGTTGCGCACCTCCGCGCCGCGCCAGCTGTAGATGCACTGGTCGTCGTCCCCCACGGCGCAGACGTTCCTGCGCGTCCCGGCCAGTGCCTGCAGCAGCTCCAGCTGCGCCACGTTGGTGTCCTGGAACTCGTCCACCAGCAGGTAGCGGAAGCGCCGGGTGTACTTCTCGCGGAGGTCCTCGAAGTCCCGGAGCAGCTGGGTGGGGAGGATGATGAGGTCGTCGAAGTCCACCGCCCCCTGGGCGCGCAGCCCCAGCTGGTACAGCGGGAACACCTCCGCGGTGACCAGGTCGTAGTCATCCCCCAGCCCCTCCGGCCTGGGCTCCGGGACGGTGTTGGAATTCTTCGCGCGGCTGATGGCGGTGAGGACCTTGCGCGCGTCGAACGCGCGGTCGTCGATGCGGCGCTCGCGCATGGCGCGGCGGATGAGCGCCAGCTGGTCCCCGGTGTCCAGGATGGCGAACTTCCGCGGCCACCCCAGGCGGTAGAGGTCCTCGCGCAAGAGGTCCGCGCCGAACGCGTGGAAGGTGGAGATGGTGAGCGGCTGGGCGCGCTTGCCCGCCATGTGCACCACCCGCTCCTTCATCTCCGTGGCCGCCTTGTTGGTGAAGGTGACGGCGAGGATGGCGCGGGCGGAGACCCCCTCGTCCAGCAGGTGGACGATGCGGTGGGTGATGACGCGCGTCTTGCCGCTCCCCGCCCCGGCGAGCACCAGCAGCGGCCCCTCCGTGGTGAGGACCGCCTCGCGCTGGGGTGGGTTGAGCTTCGACAGGTCCATTTGCGCTCCGCTGCCCTTCTACCCTTTCATTGAGTCCGTGCGCGTCCCCCTGCTCGTGGCCGCCCTGGCAGGGCTGGCCGGCTGCCGCTCCGCCCCGGAGGCGCCGCTCCCGCCTGCCGCCGCGGTACCGGGATCCATCTACTTCACGGTGCTGCGGGGCTACCTGCCGAAGGGCCTCCCCGGATGGACGGCCGGCCCCCCGCCCGAGGGCTCCACCGGGAAGTACGGGGACGTGGCGGTGAGCGAGGTGGAGGCGGTCTTCATGCGGGAGGCGTCCCGCAAGCTGTCCGTGCGCATCGTGGACACCTCCCTCATTGACCGGCTGGGGCCGGCCATCCGGTCCGCGGTGGAGGGGGCCTCCGGCCGGGCAGAGGAGGACCCCACCGCCCCGCTGCGCCTCCCGCCGCACGCGCTCGGCTTCGTCCGCTTCGACCGGGAGGAGCGCCACGGCGAGGCCAACCTGCTGGTGGGGGACCGGTACGTGGTGGCGCTGCAGGCAGACGGCTTCCCGGACACGCAGGAACTCCGGCAGGTGGCCCGGGCGCACCTCGACCTCGCAGGGCTGGCCGCCCTGCGCTAAGCGTCACGCCCCATGAGCACTGCCGCCGAGGAGACCGAGGCCCGCGCCCGCATTGCCCAGCTGGGCCGCCGGGAGTTCCAGCAGTGGCTGGGGGAGCTGCAGCGCGGCGCGGGCACCCGGCCGGAGAACCCGGGCTCCTACGCGTGCGAGGACTGCACGGGCTGCGTGGAGTGCAACTTCTGCAAGCGCTGCGAGGGCTGCACCCGCTGCACCCACTGCGCGGACTGCACCCGCTGCCACGGCTGCAGCCACTGCAGCGGCTGCATGGGCTGCCATGGCTGCTCCCACTGCGTGCAGTGCGAGCAGTGCACCGGCAGCGCCTACCTGGTGATGTGCCGGGACCTGTCCGACTGCACCTACTGCCTCGGGTGCGTGGGGCTCAGCCGGAAGGACTTCCACGTCCTCAACGTCCCGTTCAGCCGCACCGAGTACTTCGAGGTGGTGGCGCGGCTGAAGCGGGAGCTGGGGCTGTAGCTACTTCCGCCGGGCGGCCGTCTTCTTCGCGGCCGTCTTCTTCGCGGCCGTCTTCTTCGCGGCCGTCTTCTTCGCGGCCGTCTTCTTCGCCGTCTTCGCGGCGCGCTTCGCACCGGCCTCCACGAAGTACGTCCGCATGGGGACGAAGTAGTGCTCCTCCCAGCCCTGCTCGTAGGCGTCTGCCTGCCCCTCGGGGATGTCGGTGTGCCGCAGGGTGATGCGGGTGCCGCCCGCGTCCGGGTCCAGCAGCACCTCCAGCAGGGAGGGCGGGTGGCCCTCCGGGAATTCGGACGTTCTCCAGGACTGGAGGATGCGGCGCCCGGGCTCCAGCTCCAGGTTGGCCCCGGTGATGTAGCCGTCCCAGGCGTAGAAGACGCCGTCCACGCCGGGCTGCACGCTGGCCTCGGCGCCGGTCAAGGCCGAGTGCGCCCTGGAATCCAGCCACGCCCGGTACAGCGCCTCCGGCGCCACCGGCAGCCACGTCGACACTTCCAGCTCTTCCGTCTTCATGTCCCCTCCGTGCTCACGCGAGCACCCGGTAGTAGTCCGTCTTCAGGTACTCCGTCTCGGGCAGTCCCACCAGCGGCGGGTGGTCCATCCCAGCCCCGCGCCGCTCGAGCAGCGCCACCGGCCGCCGGGCATCCCCCGCGGCCTCCGCCACCATCTCCTCGAACGCCTGCCGCGTCACCTTCCCGGAGCAACTGCAGGTGACGAGCAGGCCGCCTGCGCGCAGCAGCTTGAAGGCCCGGAGGTTCAGCTCCCGGTAGGCACGCAGGGCGGTCTTCAGCCCCTCCTTCCGCTTGGCGAAGGCGGGGGGATCCAGCACCACCGTGTCGAACCGGCGCCCCTCCTTCTCGAAGGCGCGCAGCACGTCGAACGCGTTCCCCTGCTGCACCGACACGCTGGCGCGCCCGTTGCGCCGCGCGTTCTCCGCCGCGCGCGCCGCCGCCTGCGCGTCCTGCTCCACCGCCAGGACGTTCCTGCAGGTGCGCGCGAGCGCCAAGGCGAAGCCGCCGTGGTAGCTGAAGGTGTCCAGCGCCTCGCCCCGGGCCAGCTCCCCGGCCCGCAGGTGGTTGTCCACCTGATCCAAGAAGCCCCCGGTCTTCATGTCCTCCAGCAGGTCCACCTCGTAGGCGTTCTCCCCCTCGTGGTAGCGGACGCGCGTGCTCCCCTCCCCGGCGAGCAGCCGCTTCTCCCGCGGCAGCTGCTCGAAGTCCCGCCCCGAGTGGTCGTCCCGGCACACCACAACCTGCGCGCCGGTGAGCCGCTTCAAGGCCGCGGCCAGCTGCGCCTTGCGGGCGTCCATCCCCTCAGACAGCGTCTGCACGGAGAGCCCTTGTCCAAAGCGGTCCACGAGCAGCCCGGGCAGGAGATCCGACTCGCCGTGCACCAGGCGGAAGGCGTCCCGGCCGGAGAGAACGGCGCGGCGGGAGAGGGCCGCCTCCAGGCGGGACTCGAAGAAGGCGTCGTCCACGCGGCAGGCGGACGAGGGCTCCCGGGTGAGCAGCCGCAGGGCCAGCGGGGAGGCGCGCGCGTAGAGCGCCTGCCCCACCGGGTTGCCCTGCGCATCCACCACGTCCACCACCTGCCCCGGCCCCCTCACGTGCGGGGGATCCATCAGCTCGGTGCGGTAGCACCACGGGTTGCCGCGGCGCAGCCGCTGCGCCCCCTTCTGCGTCACGCGCGCCACCGGGCTCGCCACCGGACTCCGCATGGTCACTCCAGTCCCCGCGCGGCCAGCTCCGAGTCGTCCTCGCCGCGCAGGTGGCCCAGCTCGTGGACGAGCGTGGTGCGCACCTGCTCCGCCAGCTCCTCCTGCGTGCCCACCGCGCGCAGGAGGTTCAGCCGGTAGAGGGAGATGGACCGGCAGGGCATGCCGGGGGACTCCGGCACGCAGGGCTCGCCGAGGGGCGGGCCGCGGAAGATGCCCAGGATGGTGGGCGAGAGCGGCGGATCGTTCACCAGCAGGTCCGCGTCCGACGGGAGGTCCTCCGCGGTGACGGGCACGCCCTGCAGGTCCCGCTTCATGTCCTCTGGCAGCCCGGCCAGCGCCCCGTCCAGCAGCGCCTGGAAACGCTCCGGCGAGGCCACCACCGGCGGCGGGAAGTCCTGGGGGTGCAGCTTCCGGGCGGTGGCGAAGTGCGCCTCCGCCTCGGCCTGCCGCCCCTTGCGCTCCAGCACTTGCCCGAGGTGCTGGTGCGCGTGCGCCGCCTGCTCCGGGTCACCCAGCCGCGCCTCGAAGGCGGCCTTCGCCTCGCCGAAGCGGCACAGCTCGAACAAGGCGAGCGCGCGCTCCCACGCCGCCTCCGGGTCTGCCGGCGCGGCGGACAGCACCCCCTCCGCGTACGAGAGCGCCTGGCTGGCCAGCCCCAGGTCGTTGGCGGCCATGGCGGACAGCACGCCGAAGCGCTGCACCCGCTCTGCGTCCCCCTGGGAGGCGGCCAGGTGCAGCCCGCGCTCGGCGTACAGCATCCCCAGCTCGTCGTGCTCGCGGCCGCCCGGCAGGGCCACCGTGTACAGGTGCGCCGCGCCGGCCAGCCCCTCCAGCCCGTCCGGGTCCAGAGCCAGCGTGCGCGCCCAGGCCAGCTTGGCCTCCTCGTACCGGCCGAGGGCCGTGAGAGCCGTGGCGCGCTCGGCGTGGGCCTCCGCCCGGCTGGGGGCCAGGGCCGAGGCGCGGGCCGCGCAGGACAGGGCCTTCTCGTACTCCCCCTCGTCGTACCAGGCGCGCGCCGCCTCCAGCGGGCTCTCGTCCCGGGTCTCGCAGAGCGAGAGTGGCGCATGGCCGTGCCCGTGTTCCCGCGGCGGGAGGGGCGCGGGGGACGGCGGCGCTGCCACCGCGGCCGGGGCGGGCGCTGCCACCGCGGGCTCCGTCTTCTTGCAGCCGGCCGCGAGGGCCAGCGCGGCCAGGGCCAGCAGCGGGGCCCTCATGGGTCCGACAGCTCAGCGAGGATCTTCGCGAACGCG
>VGRA01000056.1 GCA_016875515.1 Deltaproteobacteria bacterium
ACCTGGTAGTAGTCAGCCATGTCGGCCGAAAGCTAACCCCTCTCGCGCCGCAGGCCACCGCCTTTCGTCCGCGCCGCAGCGCCCCGGGTGCACTAGACTGGAATCCGCCGTGTCCATTCGGGTCCTGCTCGCAGCGCTGCTGTCCGTCACGCCCGTCCCCGTCTCTGCCCAGGACGCCGGGGCGGGGGAGCCCCTTGACCGGGTGGTGGCGGTCATCAACCGCGAAGTCGTCACGCTCTCCGAGTTGCGCTTCGAGGCACGCGTGGCGCTGGCCCACGCCGGCAGGCCCGAGGCGCTCGCAGCGCCCCTCGACGGGCCGCTCCTGCGCTCCACCCTGGACTACGTGGTGGGCCAGCGGCTGCAGGTGGCGGAAGCGGATAAGTTGCAGGCCTTCTACGTGGAGCAACAGGAAGTGGAGGCGGCGCTGTTCGCGTTCGAGCGCCGGCTGGGCGGTCCGGAGGCGGTGACGGCGTTGCTCGTCTTGGAGGACATGGGACGGGAGGCGCTCGCGGCGGTCATCTCGCGGCGTATCCGCGCCGAGCGCGCGTTGGATGGAAAGCTGCGCCTCAAGGCGCAGGTGTCGGACGCCGAGGTGCGGCGTGCCTGGGAGGTCAGTCCGGGGAGCCGCGCCCAGCCGTTCGACGCAGTTCGAGCGGAGATCCGGGACCGGCTCACCCGCGAGCGCTACCGCGCACTCGCCCAATCAGAGTTCGCGCGCCTGCGCCGGGCAGCGGACGTCCGGGTGGTAGCCCCAGCCGACTGGGCCCTGGAGCCCCCGCCGTGAGCGGGCTGCGGCTCCGGAGGATGACCGAGCAGGATCTGGACCGGGTGATGGAGCTCTCCAACGCCTCCTTCCAGTTTCCGTGGAGCCGCAATCTCTTCGCCCGGGAACTCGACCATGAGTGGTCCGTGGTGACGCTGGCGATCCCGCCGGGGGACGCTCCCGCCGTGGGCTTCCTCGTCTCGTGGGTGGTGCACGACGAACTGCACATCCTGAACATCGCCACGGATCCGCGATGGCGGCGCCGCGGGGTTGCCGCGGTCCTGCTCGCCGAGGCCTTCTCCCGCGCCCGAGCCGCCCGTTGCACCCTCGCCACGCTCGAGGTCCGCCGCAGCAACGAGGGGGCGCTCCTCCTCTATAAAGCGGAGGGGTTCCGCCGGGTGGGAATCCGCCCCCGCTACTACCAGGAAGAGGGGGAGGACGCCGTGGTGATGGTGAAGGACCTGTGAGGGGGATTGACAGCCGGGGCTTGGACCTTTATAAGCGCGAGCCTTTTTCAAGTACCCCGTGTCGGGGAGACGCAGTACAGGACTGGAAATGCCGACGATCAATCAGCTGATCCGCAAAGGCCGCGAGAAGCTCAACTACAAGGGCAAGTCTCCCGCGCTGAAGCAGAGCCCGCAGAAGCGTGGCGTCTGCACCCGCGTTTACACCACCACCCCGAAGAAGCCGAACTCCGCGCTCCGCAAGGTCGCCCGCGTTCGGCTGACCAACGGGATCGAGGTCACCTCCTACATTCCGGGCGTTGGCCACAACCTCCAGGAGCACTCGGTGGTCATGATCCGCGGTGGCCGCGTCAAGGACCTCCCGGGCGTCCGCTACCACATCATCCGCGGCACGCTGGACAGCGTCGGTGTCCAGGGCCGCAAGCAGAGCCGCTCCAAGTACGGCGCGAAGAAGCCGAGCTGAGAAAGGTAGAGCCAAGTCATGCCACGTCGTCACGTAGCGGAAAAGCGCCGCATCCTCCCGGACCCCAAGTTTCAGGACCGGCTCGTGTCCAAGTTCATGAACGACCTGATGCGCAAGGGTCGTAAGTCCATTGCCGAGCGGATCTGCTACGGCGCGTTCGATCTCATCGAGGAGCGCGCCAAGCAGGACCCCCTCACTCTCTTCAAGAAGGCGCTCGACAACGTTAAGCCCGTCTTGGAGGTGAAGAGCCGCCGCGTCGGTGGCGCGACCTACCAGGTGCCCGTGGAGGTCCGCCAGGACCGCCGCGTTGCGCTCGGAATGCGCTGGATCATCCTGTACGCCAAGGCCCGAGGCGAGAAGACCATGCAGGAGAAGCTGGCCGGCGAGATCATGGACGCCGCCAACAACCGCGGCAACGCGGTGAAGAAGCGCGAGGACACCCACAAGATGGCCGAGGCCAACAAGGCCTTCGCCCACTACCGCTGGTAGTCCCAGCCGGTCGGTCGTTTTACAGGCCCGCTTCCCGGTCTTGACCGGGGGCGGGCCTTCGTCCATCTGGAGCATCCCATGGCCCGCGAACATCCACTCGAGCGCTACCGCAACATCGGCATCATGGCGCACATCGACGCCGGCAAGACCACCACCACGGAGCGGATCCTGTTCTACACGGGGGCCATCCACAAGATGGGGGAGGTGCACGAGGGCACCACCGTCACGGATTGGATGGTGCAGGAGCGCGAGCGCGGCATCACCATCACCTCCGCCGCCATCACCGCCTTCTGGAGCCGCTCGGACCAGGAGTACCGCGTCAACATCATCGACACGCCGGGGCACGTGGACTTCACCATCGAGGTTGAGCGCAGCCTCCGCGTGCTGGACGGGGCCGTGGCCCTGTTCGACGGCGTCAACGGCGTGGAGCCGCAGAGCGAGACCGTCTGGCGGCAGGCGGACCGGTACCAGGTGCCCCGCGTCTGTTTCGTCAACAAGATGGACCGCGTTGGCGCGGACTTCCAGATGTCCGTCCAGTCCATCCGCGAACGGCTCCACGCGCAGCCGCTGTGCGTGCAGCTGCCGCTGGGCGTGGAGGACCAGCACCGCGGGGTGATCGACCTGGTCCGGATGAAGGCGCTCGTCTTCCACGAATCCGAGCAGGGCAGCCGCTTCGACGAGGTGGAGATCCCCGCCGAGCTCACCGCCCAGGCGGAAGTGTACCGGTCCGCGCTGCTGGAGTCCGTTGCCGAGGTGGACGACGCGCTCATGGAGAAGTACCTGGAGGGCAAGGAGATCTCGGAGCAGGAGATCCGCGGCGCCATCCGCAAGGGCTGCATTGGCCTCAAGTTCTTCCCGGTCTTCTGCGGGTCCGCGTTCAAGCACAAGGGGGTGCAGCCACTGCTGGATGGGATCGTGGACTACCTGCCCAGCCCGCTGGACGTTCCGCCGGTCCAGGGCAAGACGCCCAAGGGAGAGGACGCGCTCCGGAAGACGGACGACAAGGAGCCTTTTGCGGCGCTGGCGTTCAAGATCATGACGGACCCGTTCGTGGGCACGCTCACGTTCATCCGCGCCTACTCCGGGCGCCTGGAAAGCGGGGACGCGGTGTGGAACCCGGTCAAGAACAAGCGCGAGCGGGTGGGGCGCCTGGTCCAGATGCGTGCAGACAAGCGGGACGAGATCCAGGAGGTGCTCGCCGGGGACATCGCCGCGCTGGTGGGGCTGAAGTTCGCCACTACCGGGGACACGCTGTGCCGGGAGGACAAGCCGGTCATCTTGGAGAAGATAGACTTCCCGGAACCGGTGATCAGCATCACCATCGAGCCCAGGACCAAGGCGGACCAGGACAAGCTCGGTGGCTCGCTCGCCAAGCTGGCCATCGAGGACCCGTCGTTCCGCGTGCGCACGGACGAGGAGACGGGCCAGACCCTCATCTCCGGCATGGGCGAGCTGCACCTCGAGATCATCGTTGACCGCCTGGTTCGCGAGTTCAAGGTGGAGGCCAACGTGGGTAAACCCCAGGTGGCCTACCGCGAGACCATCACCGGCGAGAGCGAGGCCGAGGGGAAGTTCATCCGCCAGTCCGGCGGCAAGGGGCAGTACGGCCACGTGAGGATCCGCGTGAGGCCCAACGCGCGCGGCAAGGGATTCGAGTTCATCAACTCCATCAAGGGGGGATCCATCCCGGCCGATTTCGTCAAGCCCGCCGCGGAGGGGATGGAGGAGGCCACCCACAGCGGCCCCTTCGCCGGGTTCCCGGTACTCGACGTGGTGGCGGAGCTCGTGGACGGCAGCTTCCACGAGGTGGACAGCTCGGACGTGGCGTTCCGCATCGCGGGCGGCATGGCCATGAAGGACGCGCTGCAGCAGGCGGCGCCGGCGCTGCTCGAGCCGGTCATGCAGGGAGAGGTGGTCACCCCCGAGGAGTACATGGGGGACGTGATCGGGGACCTCAATGCGCGCCGCGGGAAGATCCTCGGCATGGCCATGCGGCCGGGCGTCCAGGTCATCTCTGCCGAGGTGCCGCTCTCGTCCCTCTTCGGCTACGCCACGGACCTGCGCAGCAAGACCCAGGGCCGGGCCACCTTCTCCATGAAGTTCGACCACTACGACACCCCACCGCCCAACATTGCGCGTGAGACCCAGCTGCGCGTGCGCGGCTACTAACAGGCGTGCGGAGCGCTGACGCTGCCGTGATACGCCGTTTGCGCGACTGAGCGCCTTTGGGCTAGGACGCCCGCCGCCGGCGCGAATCACCCCACCCAACCCGACGGCCCCACCGGCCCGTCACCTCAGCGGAGCGAAGATGAGCAAGGAAAAGTTCGAGCGGACGAAGCCTCACGTGAACGTCGGCACGATTGGCCACGTGGACCACGGGAAGACGACGCTGACGGCGGCCATCACGAAGGTGCTGGCGAAGAGCGGCGGCGCGCAGGCGCTGGCGTACGACCAGATCGACAAGGCGCCGGAGGAGCGGGAGCGCGGCATCACCATCAGCACGGCGCACGTGGAGTACCAGACGAAGAACCGGCACTACGCGCACGTGGACTGCCCGGGGCACGCGGACTACGTGAAGAACATGATCACGGGTGCGGCGCAGATGGACGGCGCCATTCTGGTGGTGTCGGCGGCAGACGGCCCGATGCCGCAGACGCGCGAGCACATCCTGCTGGCGCGGCAGGTGGGCGTGCCGTACATCGTGGTGTTCCTGAACAAGGTGGACATGCTGGATGATCCGGAGCTCCGCGAGCTGGTGGAGATGGAGGTCCGTGATCTGCTGAAGAAGTACGAGTTCCCCGGGGACAAGACGCCCATCGTGGCGGGCTCGGCGCTGAAGGCGCTGGAGGGGGACGCGTCGGAGATCGGCGAGGGCGCCATCATGAAGCTGATGGAGGCGCTGGACACCTACATCCCCAACCCCGAGCGGGCGACGGACAAGCCGTTCCTGATGCCGGTGGAGGACGTGTTCTCCATTGCGGGCCGCGGGACGGTGGCGACGGGCCGGGTGGAGCGCGGCATCGTGAAGGTGGGCGAGGAGGTGGAGATCGTGGGGATCCGGGCCACGCAGAAGACGGTGGTGACGGGCGTGGAGATGTTCCGCAAGCTGCTGGACGAGGGGCGGGCGGGGGACAACATCGGGGCGCTGCTGCGCGGGTTGAAGCGGGAGGACCTGGAGCGCGGGCAGGTGCTCGCGAAGCCGGGGAGCATCACGCCGCACACGAAGTTCAAGGCGCAGATCTACGTGCTGTCGAAGGAGGAGGGCGGGCGCCACACGCCGTTCTTCCAGGGTTACCGGCCGCAGTTCTACTTCCGGACCACGGACGTGACGGGCACGGTGGAACTGCCGGCAGACGTGAAGATGGTGATGCCGGGCGACAACATTGCCATCGAGGTGAACCTGATCACCCCGGTGGCCATGGAGAAGGAGCTGCGGTTCGCCATCCGCGAGGGTGGCCGCACCGTGGGCGCCGGCGTCGTTGCCGAGATCATCGCCTAGCCACTGACACGACAAACTGCTGAAATCCGGGCCCGGGACGGCCGCAACCGCTTCCCGGGCCCGCCCGCTGATCGGGTCGTTGAAGAAAAAAGTGACGAGGGAGTTGCAATCGGAAACCGGGCAGTGGTAATCAGCGCGCCCCCCGGCGTCGCAGCGGTTCTCTGACAACCAGGAAGCTTGTCGAGTTGTACGGCAGACCCCGTGTCGTCGTCTGAAGGAAGAGAAGGGTTCAGGAAAGAATGGCCACTCAAAAGATCAGGATCCGGCTGAAGGCATACGACTCCAAGCTCCTGGATCAAAGCGCTGGAGAGATCGTCGAGACGGCGCGCCGCACGGGCGCCCGGGTCGCCGGCCCCATCCCGCTGCCCACCCGGATCAACAGGTTCACCGTCCTCCGCTCGCCGCACGTGGACAAGAAGAGCCGCGAGCAGTTCGAGATCCGCACCCACAAGCGGTTGCTCGACATCCTTGAGCCCACCCAGCAAACGCTGGATGCGCTCATGAAGCTGGACCTGTCGGCCGGCGTGGACGTGGAGATCAAGTCCTAGTCAAGGACTCGAGGAATGCGCTCATGGCGAAATTCGACGTTGTAGACCTGGACATGAAGAAGGTCGGCGAGCTGGAGCTCTCCGACGCAGTCTTCGGCGCTGAGCCGAACGCCAACCTCTTCTACGAGGTGGCCAAGGCCCAGCAGATCAACCGTCGCCGCGGAACCGTGGCGGTGAAGAACAGTTCGCTCGTCTCTGGTGGCGGAAAGAAGCCCTGGAAGCAGAAGGGCACCGGCCGCGCCCGCCAGGGCTCCACCCGCGCCTCCCACTGGGTGGGCGGCGGCAAGGCCATGGGTCCCAAGCCGCGCGACTACACCTACCGCCCGCCCAAGTCGGTGCGGAAGGGGGCCCTCCGTGCGGCGCTGTCGCTGAGGGCGAGGGAGAAGGCGCTCGTGATCCTGAGCGACTTCAAGCTGGGCGAGGCCAAGAGCAAGAAGGCCTTCGAGGCGCTGACCAAGCGGCTCAAGCTGAAGAATGCGCTGGTGGTGGAGATGAAGGCCAACACCGAGGCCCACCGCTCCATCCGCAATCTGGCATCGTTCGACGTGCTCGCCCCCGAGGGTGTGAACGTGGAGTCCATTCTCCGCCACAAGCAGTTGGTGCTGACCCAGTCGGCCGCCAAGCAGCTGGAGGGTTCGCTGTCATGAAGATCACCCAGGTCATCAAGGGTCCGCTCATCACCGAGAAGCTGGACCGCGCCCGCGAATCCTTCCGCCAGTACTCCTTCATCGTGGACCGAGAGGCTACCAAGCACGACGTGGGGCGCGCGGTGGAGACGCTCTTCAACGTCAAGGTGGAGGCCGTGCGTACCATCATCATGCGCGGCAAGCCTAAGCGGATGGGCCGCAGCATGGGCCAGCGCTCCAACTTCAAGAAGGCCATCGTGACCCTGAAGGAAGGGGACAAGATCGAGCTCTTCGAGGGGGCCGCGGCGTAAGCCGCGGGAACTGAACCATGGGAATCAAGACCTTCAAGCCCACTTCCGCCGCCCGCCGTCTAACCACGGTGTCGGACTTTGCGGACCTGACCAAGGGCAAGAAGCCCGAAAAGAGTCTCACCGCACCCATCAAGCGCTCGGGCGGCCGTGACTCCTACGGCCACATCACCCGTCGACACCAGGGCGGCGGCCACAAGCGCCGCTACCGGATCGTGGACTTCAAGCGCCGAGACAAGGACGGCGTGCCCGCCAAGGTGGCCGCGGTCGAGTATGACCCGAACCGGACCGCCAACCTGGCCCTCCTGCATTACTCGGACGGCGAGAAGCGGTACATCCTGGCCCCCGTTGGCCTGGCAGTGGGAGACACCCTCTTTGCCGGCGAGCAGGCAGACATCCGCCCCGGCAACTGCCTCCCGCTGCAGAACATCCCGGTGGGCACTGTCATCCACAACGTGGAGCTGAAGCCCGGGCGCGGCGGCCAAATCATCCGCTCCGCCGGTAGCTGGGGTCAGCTGATGGCGAAGGAGGGCCGCTACGCGCAGGTTCGCCTGCCCTCCGGCGCCGTGCGCAAGGTGTTGATCGAGTGCCGCGCCACGGTGGGCCAACTCGGGAACATCGAGCACGAGATCATCCGCATCGGCAAGGCGGGCAAGTCCCGTTGGCTGGGCATCCGCCCAACCGTCCGCGGCCTCGCCATGAACCCGGTCGACCACCCGCACGGCGGCGGCGAGGGCAAGTCCGGCCAGGGCAACCCGCACCCCGTCAGCCCTTGGGGCAAGAAGACCAAGGGCCTCACCACGCGCAAGAACAAGCGCACCGACAAGTTCATCGTTGCCCCGCGCCGCGCCGGCGTGCGCAGCCAGTAAGGGATAGAGGAGCGCCAACATGGCTCGTTCGATCAAGAAGGGTCCGTTCGTCGACAACCACCTTTCCAAGAAGGTCGAGGAGATGGTGAAGTCGAACAAGAAGCAGGTGGTGAAGACCTGGTCTCGCCGCTCCACCATCATTCCCGAGTTCATCGGGCACACCTTCGCGGTGCACAACGGGAAGAAGTTCGTCCCGGTGTTCGTCACCGAGAACATGGTGGGCCACAAGCTCGGCGAGTTCGCACCCACCCGCTCCTTCGGTGGCCACTCGGCCGAGAAGAAGGTCGCCAAGCCTGCCGCGGGCGGGAAGTAAGAGGAACGCACCATGGAATACCAGGCACACCTCCGTCACGCCCGCATGGCCCCTCGCAAGCTGGGGCTCGTCGCGGACCTCGTGCGCGGCAAGAATGTGGGGAGCGCGCTCGCCATCCTGAAGTACACCAAGCGCGCGGCGGCCAAGCCCATCGAGAAGCTGGTGAAGAGCGCCATCGCCAACGCCACGGATAAGAGCAAGGGTGCCGTGGACATCGACACGCTCTTCGTCAAGGAGATCCGCGTGGACCAGGGCCCCAGCAGCCGCCGGTTCATGCCCCGCGCCATGGGGCGCGCCACCAAGGTCACGAAGAAGACCAGCCACGTTCACGTGGTACTCGCCGAGGCGAAGAAGAAGTAGGGAAAGGTCAGGGAGAAACGCTTTGGGTCAGAAAGTTCATCCGATCGGGTTCCGCCTCGGGGTCATCCGGACCTGGGACAGCAAGTGGTTCGAGCAGAAGCACTACGCCCAGTGGCTGCATGAGGACATCAAGGTCCGCGAGTTCGTCAAGAAGACGCTTGGTCACGCCGGGGTCTCGCGCGTTGAGATTGAGCGTGCGGCGAACAAGGTGAAGGTCAACGTCCACTCCGCCCGGCCGGGGATCGTCATCGGCAAGCGGGGCGCCGGGATCGAGACCGTCAAGAAGGACCTCCAGCAGTTCACGAAGAACGAGATCTTCCTGAATATCGTGGAGGTCCGGAAGGCGGAAACGGACGCGCAGTTGGTGGCCGAGAACATCACGCAGCAGCTCGAGCGCCGCATTGCGTTCCGCCGAGCCATGAAGAAGGCCATCCAGACCGCCATGAAGTTTGGCGCCAAGGGCATCCGCGTGAGCTGCTCGGGCCGCCTCGGCGGCGCGGAGATCGCCCGCTACGAGTGGTACCGTGAGGGCCGGGTGCCCCTGCACACCCTCCGCGCTGATATTGACTACGGCTTCGCCGAGGCCAAGACGACCTACGGCAAGATCGGCTGCAAGGTGTGGGTCTGCCGCGGCGAGGTCCTGCCGACGAAGAACGGCATGCCCTCCCAGCCGCGCTAGGCCAGGAACCAGGAAGGACTTGAACCATGCTTCAGCCCGCTCGTACCAAGTACCGCAAGATGCAGAAAGGCCGGATGCCCGGCGCCGCCCACCGCGGCTCTGATCTCACCTACGGGGAGTTCGGCCTGATGAGCCTCCAGCCCGGGTGGATCACCTCCCGGCAGATCGAGGCGGCCCGTGTCGCCATGACCCGCCACATCAAGCGAGGCGGCAAGGTGTGGATCCGGGTGTTCCCCGACAAGCCCATCACCAAGAAGCCCGCCGAGACCCGCATGGGTACCGGCAAGGGCAACGTGGAGTACTACGTGGCGGTGGTGAAGCCCGGCCGCATCCTGTACGAGATGGAAGGCATGACGGCAGAGGTTGCCCACGGCGCGCTGAAGCTCGCCCAGGCCAAGCTGCCCGTCCTCACGAAGATCGTCCACCGCAGCGAGATGGCGCTGTAGGTCCACGGGGAGAACGTCAATGGCAACTGCGAAGGAACTGAAGGAGCTCTCCCTGGAAGACCTGAGCCGTCGCGCGGCGGAGTTGCGCGAAGGGATCTTCAAGGAGAC
>VGRA01000057.1 GCA_016875515.1 Deltaproteobacteria bacterium
TCCCGGAGTCACCCGGGTGAGGGTGGTGGCGGCTCAGCCGCGGGGCAGCAGGCGGCCACGGCAAGCGCCGCCGCGGCTGGGTGTCAGTTGGTCACCGAGCCGTCCGCGGCGCACCCGTTCGAGCCGGAAGGCGCGCAGGTGGAGGCCGCGGACGTGCTGCCGGTGCCCACGGCGGTGATGGCGCTGACCTTGAAGAGGTAGGCTGGTCCCGAGTTGAGCCCTGACACGCGCGCCGTGGTGGCGTTGCTGCCGGTGTTCGCGGTCCGCACGGTGTAGGCGCCCCCGTTCTCCGAGGCCTCGATCTGGTACCCGGTGATGGAGCCCGTGAACCCGGCCGCGGGTGCCGTCCAGCTGAGATCCGTGGAGTTGGCGTTGAACCGCGTGGCAGTCACCGCCGTCGGGGCGCCGGGAAGCACGCCCACGGTCTTGGAGGCCGAGGGGCTGGAGGTGCCCGAGGTGCCCACCGCGTTCGTTGCGGTCACCGTCACCGTGTACGCCGTCCCGTTGGACAGCCCGGTGATGTTGCACGCGGCACTCGCGCCGGAGCAGGTGGCGCCGCCCGGGTTGGCCGTGGCGGTGTAGAGGGTCACCGTGTTGACGCCGCCGCCCTGGTTGGCTGGGGGCGTCCAGTACACGTTCAAGGTGCCAGAGGTGCCGTTGGTGGTGGTGACGGAGGTGGGGGCACCCGGCACCGTGCCCACGGTCTTCGCCGCGGAGGCCGTGCTGGCCGCGCTGCCCCCGGCGTTGTTGGAGGCCACCACCGTCACCGTGTACGCAATCCCGTCCGTCAGGCTGGTGATGTTGCAGGTGGTGCTGGTGGTGGAGCAGGTGCCGCTGCCCACCGCGGGGGGCACCGCGACAGCCGTGGCCACGTACTGCACCGTTCCGCCGCCCGTGCCGTTTGTGCTCGCGTTCCAGGCGGGGGCGAGCGTCCCGGCCGTGCCGTTGGTGACGCCCGTGAGGGCCGGCACGGTGGGGACGGTCCCGACCACCTTCGCCGCGGACGCGGAGGAGACGGACGAGGTGCCCACCGCGTTGGCAGCGGTGACGGTCACCGTGTAGGCGGTGCCGTTGCTCAGCCCCGTGACCGTGCAGCCGGGCGTCACCGGCGAGCCGCTGCTGCTCGTGCAGCTCCCGGAACCTGTTGCCGGAGCAACCGCCGTGGCAGTGGCCGTGTAACTGGTGACGGCGTTGGTGCCGCCGCCCAGGTTGGCAGGTGCTGCCCATGACACGGCGAGTTGGGTGCTGGTGCCGTTGGTGGTGAGCACGCTGGTGGGGGCATCCGGCGCCGTGCCCACCGTCTTACCCGGGCTGGCCGCGGTGGCGGCGCTGGACCCAATGGCGCTGGTTGCCACCACGGTGACGGTGTACGCCGTCCCGTCCGCCAGGCTGCCAATGGAGCAGGAGGTGGAGGTGCTGCTGCAGGTCCCGCTGCCCGTGCCCGGCGCGACGGCGGTAGCGGTGGCGGTGTAGGTGACGGTGCCGCCGCCCAGCCCGGCGCTGCCCGCGCTCCAGGAAACGGCGAGCGTGGACGCCGTGCCGTTGGTGACGTTCAGCGCGGTAGGCGTGGCCGGGGCCGTGCCCACCGTCCTCGCCGCGGAGGCCGACGAGGCGGAAGAGGTCCCGATCCCGTTGGTGGCGGTGACCGTCACCGTGTAGTCGGTCCCGTTCGCCAGCCCCGTGACCGTGCACGAGGGGGTGACGGGAGTGCCGGTGCTGGAGGTACACGACGCGGTTCCCGTCGCGGGGGCCACCGCGGTGGCCGTGGCGGTGTACGAGGTGATGGCGTTGGTGCCGCCGCCCTTGTTGGCGGGGGCGGTCCAGGTCACGGCCAGCTGCCCGCTGGTGCCGTTGGCGGCGGAGACGTTGGTGGGCGCGTCCGGGCTGGTGCCCACCGCCTTCGCGCTGGACGGGCCAGCAGCAGGGCTGGTGCCCGCGCCGTTGGAGGCCACCACCGTCACCGTGTAGCTGGTTCCGTCCGTGAGCCCGGTGATGTTGCACGAGGTGCTGCTGCTGGGGCCGCACGATCCGCCGCCCGTCCCCGGCGCCACCGCGGTGGCCGTGGCGGTGTACTGGACCGTCCCGCCGCCCGTGCCTGCCGAACCGCCGGTCCACGAGACGCCGAGCGTCCCGGCGGTGCCGTTGGTGACCGTGATCCCCGTGGGCGCACCGGGCACCGTCCCCACCACCTTCGGGGCAGAGGCGGTGGAGGGGCCCGAGGTTCCAAGGGCGTTCGCGGCGGTCACGGCGACCGTGTAGGCCGTCGCGTCCGACAGCCCGGTGAGGGTGCAGCCTGCCACCACCGGCGTCCCGCTGCTGCTGGTGCAGGTGGCCCCGCCCGGCGAGGCGGTGGCGGTGTACGAGGTGATGGCGTTGGTGCCGCCGCCCTTGTTGGCGGGGGCCACCCAGGACGCCGCCAACTGGCCCGTGGTGCCCCCCGTGAGGGTGACGCCCGTGGGCGCGTCCGGCGCGGTGCCCACCACCCTGGCCGCGGAGGCCGGGGAGGCGCTGCCGCTGCCCGCGGTGTTGGAGGCCACCACCGTCACCGTGTACTGCGCGCCGTCCGTCAGCCCCGTGATGTTGCAGGAGGGGGTGGGGGTGGAGGGGCAGCTCGCGCTCCCGGTGGCCGGGGCGACCGCCGTGGCCGTGGCGACGTAGGTGAGCGGGGCATTGCCCGCGTTGGACGTGCTTGCGGACCAGGACACGCCGAGCGTCCCGGCCGTTCCGTTCGTCACGTTGGGCGTGCCCGGCGCGGAGGGGACCGTTCCCACCGTCTTCGCGGCCGAGGCGGCAGACGCGGAGGACGTCCCGATGGCGTTGGTGGCGGTGACGGACACCGTGTAGGAGGTCCCATCGGACAGCCCGGTCAGGGTGCAGTTTGTGGCGGAGGTGGAGCACGTCCCGCCCGCCGGCGTGGTGGTGGCGGTGTAGCTGGTGATGGCGTTGGTGCCGCCGCCCTTGTTGAACGGGGCCGTCCAGGCCACGGACAGCTGGGCGCTGGTCCCGTTGGCCGCGGTGACGCCCGTGGGCGCGCCGGGGGCGGTGCCCACCGTGACGGCGGAGGAGGGCGAGGAGGCTGCGCTGCTGCCCGTGGCGTTCGAGGCGACCACGGTCACGGTATAGGCGGTGCCGTCCGAGAGCCCGGTCAGGGTGCAGGAAGTCCCGCTGCCGCTGCAGGTGGCGCTGCCGGTGCCCGGCGAGACGGCGCTGGCCGTGGCCACGTAGGACGTTGCGCCGCCAGAGCCCGAGCTGGAGGCGCCCCAGGTGACGCCCAGTTGGCCCGCCGTTCCGTTCGTGACGGTGGGCGTGCCGGGCGTCCCCGGGACGGTCCCCACCGTCTTCGAGGAAGAGGGGCCGGATGCCGCGCTGCTGCCCGCGGCGTTGGAGGCCACCACCGTCACCGTGTAGGCGGTGCCATTGTTGAGGCCGCTGATGGCGCAGGAGGTGCCCGAGGTGGTGCAGGTCCCGGAGCCGGTGGCCGGCGCCACCGCGGTGGCCGTGGCGGTGTAGCTGGTGGGACCGCCGGTTCCGGCGGTGCTCGCCGTCCAGGAAACGTCCAGCGCGTTGCCGTTACCGTTCACCACGAGCGGTGCGCCGGGTACGCCCGGGGCGCTGCCCGAGAGCTTCGCGGTGGAGGCGCTCGAGGCTGGGCCGGTGCCCACTGCGTTGGTGGCCGTCACCGTCACCGTGTAGGACACGCCGTCCGTGAGGCTGGAGATGCTGCAGGCGGCCGTGACGGGGCTGCCCGTGTTGGACGTGCACTTCTCTCCACCCGGGCTGGCCGTGGCGGTGTAGCTGGTGATGGCGTTGGTCCCGCCGCCCTTGTTGGCCGGTGCCGTCCAGGTCACCCCCAGGGTCCCGGCGGTCCCGCCGGTGGTGAGTACCGAGGTGGGGGCGTCCGGCACCGTCCCCACCGTCCTGGAGGGCGAGGGGCTGGCGTTCACCGACGTGCCGATGGCGTTCGTTGCGGCCACGGACACGGTGTACGCGGTCCCATTGGTCAACCCCGTCAGCGCGCACTGGGTCGTCACCGGGCTGCCCGTGTTCGCCGTGCAGGTGGCGCCGCCCGGGCTGGCGGTGGCGGTGTAGGAGGTGACGGCGTTGGTGCCTCCACCCTGGTTCACCGGAGCGGTCCAGGACACCGAGAGCGTCCCGGAGGTCCCGTTCACTGCCACCACGGAGGTGGGGGCGTCCGGGGCGGTTCCCACGGGGGACGGATCAGAAGGCGTGGAGGCAGGTCCGGTGCCGACGGCGTTCCTGGCGGTCACCTCCACCTGCCGGCTCGTGCCGTCTGCCAGCCCGGTGACCGTGCACGTCCGAGCGGGCGGGGTTGCGGTGCAGGTAGAAGCAGTCCCCACCACCGTGGCGGTGTAGAGCGTGGTCGCCACGCCCTGCGCCGCCGCCTCCTGCGCCCAGCTGACCCCCAGCGTCCCGGCCGTGCCCTTCGCGAGCGTCGGCTTGCCGGGCGCACCCGGGACGGTGCCCACCACCAGCGCCGCGGTGGCAGCGGACGCCGCCCCATTGCCGAGCCCGTTCTGGGCGAACACCTGCACCTGGTAGCTGCTGCCGTTGGTGAGCCCGGTAAGGGTGCAGGTGGTGGCGTTCGGGGTGGCCGTACAGCTGAAGCCCCCCGCAGTCGTGGAGGCCACGAAGCCGGTGAGCGGGGTGGTGCCACCGCCGGTGTTCACCGGGGCGGTCCAGGTGACCACGAGGGAACCGCTCGTCCCGTTCGCCGTGGCGACGTTCGTGGGCGCGCCCGGCACCCCGGCCGTGAGGCACTTGCTGCCGTCGCAGTAGGAGCCGGTCTCGCAGTCCTGGTCGTTCGCGCAGTTGCCGAGGCAGGCAGACGCGCCGTTGCAGAAGGTGCGGACGCACTCGTCGTCCGGATCCGTGCGGACCGGCACCGCGGTGCAGGTGCCGGTGCTGCCGGAGAGCTTGCACGAGCGGCAGGTCCCGGCGCAGTCCGAGTCACAGCAGACGCCGTCCGCGCAGGCGTTGGCCTGGCACTCGCCGTTGACGGTGCAGGACACGCCGCGGTCCTTGAAGCAGCTGGCGCTGCCGCTGCATGTGGTGTCACCGGCGCACTCGCTGGCGGGATCCGCGAACGCGGGGACGTTGACGCAGGTGCCCAACGTGCCGGCCACGTTGCAGGCCCGGCAGGTGCCGGTGCAGGTGGAGTCGCAGCAGACGCCGTCCGCGCAGAAGCCCGAGGCGCACTGGTTGCCCGCGGTACAGGTTGCCGCGGCGGACTTCTTCGAAATGCAAGTGCCGGTCAGGCAGTACAGCCCCGCCTTGCAGTGGCTGTCCGATCCGCAGGTGGCGTGGCACGCCGGGCTGCCGCTGCACAGGAGTTGGCCGCACTCGCTGCCGGGATCCGTGTTGGCGGGGATGGGGGTGCAGCTGCCCACCGCGCCCGTGACGTTGCAGGCCTGGCACGTCCCGCCACAGGCGCTGTTGCAGCACACCCCGTCCGTGCAGGAACCGGAGGTGCACTGGTTGGCGGCGCTGCACGCCTGTCCATTCGGCTTGCGGGGCAGGCACGCGCCGCCGTTGCAGTAGCTGTCTGCCTTGCAGTCGCCATCCACCGCGCACGCGGCGAGGCAGGCGTTGCTGCCATTGCACCAGGTGTTGCCACACTCGGACTCGGGATCCGTGATCAGCGGGTGGGGGCTGCACGTGCCCTCCTTGCCCGCCAGGTTGCAGGCGCGGCACGTCCCAGAGCACCCCGCGTCGCAGCACACCCCGTCCACGCAGTTACCGGACAGGCAGGTGGTGCCCGTGGTGCACGCGCCGCCCAGCGGGGACCTGGGCTGGCAGGTGCGGGAGGAGGGCGAGCCACCCGTGCAGTAGGACGTGGGCTTGCACCCGATGCCGGTGGGGCACGTGGCGTGGCACGCCCCCGTGCCGTTGCAGTAGTAGCCGCCGCAGTCGTCGCCGTAGTCGGTGCCGGCCGGGGACAGGGTGCAGGTGCCCAGCGCGTTGGGGACGTTGCACGCCTGGCAGGTGCCGCCGCACGCGCTGGTACAGCAGTAGCCGTCCACGCAGAAGCCGGACAGGCAGCGGTCGTTCGCCACGCACGCCGTGCCGGCGGGCAGCTTGGGGATGCAGGCCCCGCCGGCGCAGGCGTTTCCTCCCTTGCAGTCTGCCTCCTCGCTGCAGGCCTGCGCGCAGGCCCCGCGGGCTCCGGCGCAGTGGTACGCGCCGCACTCCGCAGCCGGGTCGGCCCGGGCAGGGATGGCGGTGCAGGTGCCCCCGCTGCCCGCCACGTTGCAGGCCTCGCAGGTGCCGGAGCACTCCGCCGTGCAGCAGACCCCGTCCACGCACTGGCCGGACTGGCACTCAGTGCCGTTGATGCAGCTGGTGCCCACGCCCTTGTAACAGGCACCGTTCCCGGTGCAGGTCAGCACTCCCGGGCACTCGCCCTTCGGATCGGTGTTCACCGGAACGAAGCTGCAGGCGCCCTCGTTGCCGGCCACGTCACAGGCCTCGCAGGTGCCGGCGCAGGCCCGGTCGCAGCACACCCCGTCCACGCACGCCCCGGACTCGCACTCGTTGCCGCCGATGCAGTCCACGCCGTTGCCGCGGTAACATGCGCCCACGCCGTTGCAGGTGAGGGGGCCTGCGCACTCGTCCGAGGGATCCTCGCGGGGCGCCACGGGCGTGCAGGCTCCCTCCCGTCCGGCCAGGTTGCACGCCTCGCACGTCCCTTCGCACCGCCCGTCGCAGCAGTAGCCGTCCACGCAGAAATTGCTCTGGCAGTCTGCCGCCACCTCGCAGGGAGCGCTCACCGGCCGGTAGCAGCCTCCGGAACCGTTGCAGGTGAGCAACCCGGGGCAATCCCCCTCGTCGTCCACGCCCGCCGGCACCGGCGTGCACGTGCCCACGCCGCCGTCCAGGTTGCAGGCCTCGCAGCCCCCGTCGCACGCGGTGTTGCAGCAGACGCCACTGGCACAGGCGTTGGAGAGGCAGCGGTTCGGCTCGGTGCACCCGGCACCTGCCGGCAGCCGGGGCTGGCAGAGCGCGCCGTCGCAGTAAGAGGTGGGCTTGCAGTCCACGTCCCGCACGCAGGCAGTGAGGCAGGCCGGGGTGTTGCCGGAGCACTGGTACGCGCCGCACTGCTCCAGGGGATCCCGCCTGGCGGGGACCGGGTCGCAGCTGCCGGTTCCGCCGTCCAGATTGCAGGCCTCGCAGGTGCCCGTGCAGGCCTGGTCGCAGCACACCCCGTCGGAGCAGGTGCCGGTGGCGCACTGCAGCGGAGAGGTGCAGGACGCACCGGCGAATAGATCCGCCACGCAGGTGCCGCCGTCGCCGCCGGGGAAGGTGCCCTGCGGACAGCTGGTGCAGGTGCCGCGGACGCAGCGCTCCCCCGCGGCGCAGGCAGACAGGTAGCACTCGGGGCTGACGCAGGCGCCCCGGTCACACACGCGGCCGCCGGAACAGGTGCCGCCGTCACAGCCGGTGTCGGCGCACTCGCCGCGCAGGCACACCTTCCCCCCGCCACAGTCGATCCCCGCGCAGGCGACGTCCTCGCACGCCACGCCTCCCTTGCAGTACTGCCAGAGGGCGCAGGCCAGCCGCGCGCAGTCCCGCGCCATGCACTGCCCCAGGACGCAGGCGGTGGAACCCTCGCAGCCGGTCTTCTGGTCGCAGTTGGTGTCCACCGTGCCCTGGCAGTCCTCCGGTGCGCCGGGGTAGACGGTGCGATCACGGTCGTTGCAGTCGTCCCCGCCGGAGGACGTGGAGACGTAGCCGTCCCCGTCCGCGTCCCCGGGGGCCGGGGTGGGGCCGAGCGGGATCTCCACCTCCGTGGTGCCGCCCCACGGGAAGCGCACGGACTGGGGCTCGCTCCGCTCGAGCGTGGGCTCCGTCCCGGTGCACGAGGCGAACCCGGCGGCGGTGATCTGCACCTCGTCCGTCAGCTCCGCGCCCCGGTACACGGCCACCTTGAGCGGCGTGCCCTTGAACTCCATCCGGCCCGTGGACTGGGGCGTGCCGGTGGTGGGCGTCACCGTCACCTGGACACAGGTGGAGCGGCTGGCGGTGGTGACGTTGACCGTCACCGCCAATGCGCCAGAGCCTCCGCCCAGCAGGCTCTCGGGGGAACAGCTGGAAACGGCAGCCAGCAACAGTACGGCCGCCCGGAACTTCCGCTCGAAGGGGGAACGCATTTCTAGGGATAGCACTTTAACCGAGTCTGGCTGATATGTATCGGAGCCACATGCACCCGCGCCTCTGGCTCCTCCCCCTGTTGATCGTGTCCTCAGCCTGCGGTGACCGGTTCGTGCCGCGGGAGACCCGGGTGGCGTTCAACCCGTCCGACCGCTCGGCGTTCTGGTCCCTCCCGTTTCCGAGCGACCTGCGGCGTGAGCCCGACGGGACGTTCAACCTCACCCGCTTCCCGGGGCCGCGCAGCCTGACCGGCGAGGCATGGCTCAAGACGGCCGACGCGCAGCTGAAGGAGGGGTGGGGCCTGACCCCGGGCGTCTTCTTCACCCTGGACGGCCCGGTGGATTCAGCGTCGCTGCCCGCCTCCGCGGCTGCCAGCCTCGAGCGCGGGGCGTCTGTCTACCTCGTGGACGTGGACCCCGCGTCCCCAGACCGGGGCCGCCGGTTCCCGCTGGAGGTGGCGTTCGACGCCGAGGGGGGCGCCACGCGCCCGCCCAACCTGCTGTCGCTGGTGCAGGTGTTCGGCTTTGCCCGGCGCCCGGGCACGCTCTACGCGGCCGTCGTCACGGATGACGTCAAGGACGCGGCGGGCGCTCCGGTGGGGCGCAGCGAGGCGTTCCACGCGGCGTGGACCGCGGCCTCGGGAATGGGGGACGCGGCGGCGGCACATCTGGCGCCCCTGCGCGCGTGGATGGAGGGGGAGAAGCTGGACGCCTCCCGCGTGGCGGCGGCGGCGGTCTTCCGCACGTTCGATCCCAACGCCAAGCTGCGCACCCTCGTGGACTGGGCCGCGGCGTTGCCGGAGCCGCAGCTCGCCTCCTCGTTCGAGGCCGCCGAGGACTACCCGGGGTTCCGCGTGGTGAAGGTCCAATGGCGCGTGCCGAAGATCCAGGCCGGCGAGCGTCCCGGCGAGGGGGCCATCGAGTGGGGCGCGGACGGGCGCCCGGTCCAGACCGGCGAGCAGGTGGCGCGGCTGGTGCTGGGGATCCCCAAGCGACCCATGCCCGCGTCCGGCTTCCCCCTGCTGATCTACCTGCACGGATCCGGCGGCGAGGCCTACGAGCCCATTGACCGCGGCCCCGGTCCGCTGGACATGCCCCCGCCGCGCCCGGACGCGCCGAAGGGTACCGGCCCGGCCCGCTACCTCTCGGAACGGGGCGTGGCGGTGCTCGGGTTCGACTTCCCGCTGCACGGCGAGCGGCGGACGCCGCCGGACACCACCGGACTGGACTTCTACAGCCTCTTCGGGACGCTCGATGATCCCTACAACGTCCGGCAGACCATGGACAACATGCCGGTCGCCGTCATGGAGTTCACCTACCTGACGCGCCTGGTCGGGGCGCTGCGCATCCCTGCGTCCCTGGACCCGGGCTTCGACGCCGGCGGGGCGTCAGACGGCATGCTCCGGTTCGACGTGGAGCGCCTCTCCGCAATGGGCCATTCCATGGGCAGCACGCTGGGCATCGTGGCGGCCACGGTGGACCCCCGCGTGAAGGGGTGGGTGTTCTCCGGCTCGGGCGGGATGCTGATTGAGGTGGCCAACAGCGGCAGCTACCCGGTGGTGCTCAAGCCGGTGGTGCAGGACTTCATGTCCTTCCCGGCGGGCGAGGAGATCTCCCGCCGTCACCCGCTCGTCCACCTGTTCCAGCACCTGTGGGACAACGTGGACCCGGTGGCGAGGGCGCGGCACGTGGCGCTGGAGCCGCTGGCGGACCGCGGGCCGCGGCCGTTCCTGCAGTTCGCCGCCGTCACCGAC
>VGRA01000058.1 GCA_016875515.1 Deltaproteobacteria bacterium
AAGCCCGTCCCGGGGATGGTCGCGACCACCGAGTTGTTGACGGTGTTGATGACCGCAATCTCACCCGAGTACAGGCCGGCGTAGGCGCGGCTGCCATCCGGCGAGACGACCACCTTCTCCACCAGGCTACTCACCGGGATGGTGGCGTCCGCGCAGGGGGGAATGACGACGTTTAGGGTGACGGTGCCCTCGCCGCTGGTGGCGAAGCCGTCACTCACGGTGAACAGGAAGCTGTCGGCGCCGGTGTAGCCGGGCGCGGAGGTGTAGGTGAGGTTGGGCGGGGTGCCGGTCAGGGTGCCGTGCTGCGGCGGCACGGTGACGGTGAAGGCGCCCACGGAATCCCCATCCGGGTCACCGCCGGTGAGGGTGAGGGAGGTCCCGCTCTTCGCGTTCGCAGAGACTGACGCGTCGTCCGCGATGGGGGGCGTGTTGGCCTGCGCAACGCAGCCGGTGATGCACCCGTCCGAGTTGACGGTGTTCTGGTCATCACACGTCTCGTTCGCGTCGGCGTTCACCAGGCCGTCGCCGCAGATGGCCTCGGTGCAGTCCGAGTCGCACGTTGCGGGGGAGGTGGCCGTCGGGTCGCATTCCTCCACGCCCACGTGGACGACGCCGTCGCCGCAGCGGGCGGCCTCGCAGCTGTTGAGGCAGTCGTCGCAGTCGCTGCCGTTCAGGTCGTCGCACTCCTCGGCGCCGGCTTGGATGATGCCGTCGCCGCAGCGGGCAGGGATGCAGCCCGCGAGGCAGGCGTCGGTGTCCCCGGTGTTGCCGTCGTCGCAGAGCTCCACGCCGGTCTCGACGAAGCCGTCGCCGCAGCGGGAGAAGAAGCAGGCGGTGGTGCACGCGTCGTTGGCGTTGGTGTTGCCGTCGTCGCAGGCCTCGCCCACCTGGAGGATGCCGTCGCCGCAGGTGCCGGGGAACACCCCCCGAGAGTGATGGATGACCGAAGGCGGAGTTATGGGGCCTCAGCGTAGGTCTACAAGCGACGCATATGCGCTGTCGGGACCCTCAGGGCAGTTCCGCGAACGGCAGCGCGTCCCCCATCTCCCCGGGCTCGTTGCCGCGGGCTTTGAAGTCCTCGATGCCCAGCTCCCCGATGCCGCCGTTGCCCCAGCACTTCACCTGTCCGGTGGAGAACAGGGCGCAGCTGGACAGCAGCGAGGTGGCCAGCGTGGTGGGGATGAGCCCGGCGCCCAGGGAGAGGGGGGCGAGCGCATTCCCGGCGTTGGCGGAGGCGTCCCCTCGAGGCGTGGTGTCCCCCTGCCCCAGCTGGCCCGAGGTGTTGGCTCCCCAGCACTTGACGGTGGCGTCGTCCAGCAGAGCGCAGGCGTGGCCGGCCCCCAGGGCGACCACGGCAGCGGTACGGCCGGTCCCCAGCAGCGCGGGGGACAGGGACGCCCCCATTTCGCCTGGGCCGTCCCCCGCGTTACCGGGAGCGCCGCGGAGCAACAGCCCCGAGGAATTGTTGCCCCAGCAGGCGAGGGTGCCGTCCGCCCGGAGCGTGCAGCTGGTGTTGCCGCGCACAAACAGCCCGGTGGCCGGCTGGCCGCCCAGGTCCACCGGCGGGAGGCCCGCCCCCAGCGTGGCCGGCGTCCCGCCGCGCCCCACCGTGTCCCCTTGTCCCAGCTGTCCCGCGGAGTTGTCCCCCCAGCACCGCACGGTGCCGTCCTCCATGCGGGCGCAGGCGTGGTTCGTCCCCGCGGCCAGCTGCACCGCGCGCGGGGCCGGGCCGGGGCCGGTGGAGAGGTCCACGGTGGGCAGCGCGTCCCCCACCGTCCCGGGGCGGTCCCCCACCTGCGTGAAGCCCCCGTGGCCCAGCTGGCCGAAGTTGTTCTGGCCCCAGCAGAGCACCGCCCCGGTGTCCAGCAGAGCGCAGGTGAAGTTCTTGCCCGCCACCACCTGCCGCGCGGTGCGGCCGGCCCCCAGGTCCACGGTGGGCAGCGCGTCCCCCAGCTCCCCGGGGAAGGCGCCGCGGCTGGAGGTGTCCCCCAGCCCCAGCTGGCCATTGGTGTTGCTGCCCCAGCACTTGACGGTGGCGTCCTCCAGCATCGCGCAGAGGTGCTGCCCGCCGCCCGCCAGCATCACCGCGTGGTGGCCCGTGCCCAGGTCCACGGGGAGAAGGCCGTCCATGGTGCCGGGGAGGTTGCCGCGCGTGAGCGAGTCCCCCTGTCCCAGCTGGCCGCGCACGTTGTGGCCCCAGCAGCGCACCGCCCCGGAGGGCTGGGCGGGGGAGCTCTCCAGCCGGCAGAAGCTGCCGTCCGTGGCGGACAGCTGGGAGCGCAGCTCGCACGCGGCGGTGCAGGAGGGGGCCAGCCCCGCCCCGGTGGCCAGCAGGGCCGGCTCGCAGCCCTCCACCCCCACCTGCACGAAGCCGTCCCCGCAGGAAGCGGGGATGCACCCGGTGAGGCAGCCGTCCGCGTTGCTGCCGTTGCCGTCGTCGCAGGGCTCTACGCCGGCGCGGACGAAGCCGTCCCCGCAGCGGGCCGGCTGGCAGCTGCCGGGGCACCCGTCCGAGTCATCTCCGTTGCCGTCGTCACACCCCTCCACGCCCGCCTGGACGCGCCCGTCCCCGCACGAGGCGGGGATGCAGCCTGGGAGGCAGGCGTCGGTCTGCACTGTGTTGCCGTCGTCGCAGGGCTCCACCCCGGCGTGGACGAAGCCGTCTCCGCAGCGGGCCTCGAGGCACAGGTGGGTGCAGCCGTCGGAGTCGTCCGCGTTGCCGTCGTCGCAGGCCTCCACGCCCACCTGGACGTGGCCGTCCCCGCAGGACGCGGGGACGCAGCCGGTGAGGCAGGCGTCCGTGTCCACGGCGTTGCCGTCGTCACAGGGCTCGACCCCTGCCTGGACGAAGCCGTCCCCGCAGGAGGCGGCCGCGCACGAGGCGAGGCAGCCGTCCGTCTCGTCGGCGTTGCCGTCGTCGCAGGGCTCCACGCCGGCCCGGGCGAAGCCGTCCCCGCAGCGCGCGGTCTTGCAGGTGCGCGGGCAGCCGTCCGTGTCATCCGTGTTGCCGTCGTCGCAGTCCTCCACCTCCTGCTGCACCACGCCGTCCCCGCAGCCGGCGGTGAGGCAGGAGGCGAGGCAGCCGTCGCCGTTGTCGGTGTTGCCGTCGTCGCAGGCCTCCACTCCGGCGTGGACGAAGCCGTCTCCGCAGAGGGCAACGCTGCAGTCGGAGAGGCAGGCGTCCGTCTCCACGGTGTTGGCGTCGTCGCAGTCCTCCACGCCGGCGTGGACGTGGCGGTCCCCGCACCGGGCGGGGGTGCAGTCGTTGAGGCAGCCGTCGTTGTTGCTGCCGTTGCCGTCGTCGCACGCCTCGAAGCCCTGCCGCGTCACGCCGTCCCCGCAGCGGGGGAGGACGCACCCGGTGAGGCAACCGTCCGCGTCGCTGGTATTGCCGTCGTCGCAGGGTTCCACGCCGGCCTGCACGAAGCCGTCCCCGCAGGAGGGCGGGACGCAGCCCTGCACGCAGGTGTCCGAGTTGTCCGAGTTGCCGTCGTCGCACGCCTCCACGCCGGGCCAGAGGATGCCGTCCCCGCAGAAGGCGCGCTGGCAGGTGACGAGGCAGTCGTCCAGGTTGGAGGCGTTGCCGTCGTCGCAGGCCTCGCCGGGCTGCACCACGCCGTCTCCGCAGGTGGGCAGGGCGCAGTCGGTGTCACAGCCGTCCGCGTTGTCCGAGTTGCCGTCGTCGCAGGCCTCCACGCCTGTGCGAACCACGCCGTCCCCGCAGCGGGAGAGGACGCACCCGGTGAGGCAACCGTCGGTGTCGTCCGCGTTGCCGTCGTCGCAGGGTTCCACGCCTGCGCGCACCACGCCGTCCCCGCAGCGGGGCAGGGTGCAGGCGTTGGTGCAGCGGTCGGTGTTGTCGGTGTTGCCGTCGTCGCAGGCCTCGCCCGCCTGCAGGTGACCATCTCCACACAGCGGGCGCCGGCAGTCCGTGCGGCAGTCGTCCGTGTTGTCTGGGTTGCCGTCGTCGCAGGCCTCCACGCCCGCGTGGAGGAAGCCGTCCCCGCAGCGGGCGCGCTGGCAGGTGGTGAGGCAGCCGTCCACGTTGGAGAGGTTGCCGTCGTCGCACACCTCGGTGGCCTGGAGGATGCCGTCCCCGCAGCCCTCCTCCGGCAGGGCGGTGCCGGCGTTCGGCGGGACGGGCGGTGCCGGGGGTGGCCGCGGGCTGCACGCCGCGGCGAGCAGGCACAGGGCGGCGAGCGCGGGCAGGAGGGGGCGCATGGATCCTCAGTTTGCTGCAGGGCGCCCCTTCCACGCCCCTCAAGTTTCTGAGGTAATAGCGCCCGGTGGCAGCCGTAAGCTACCGGAATTCGCCACGCGTTGCGTTGGCACGGGCATGGCACACCGGGGACGCGGCCTGATTTTCCCCAGGCATTCAAGGAGAACCCATATGGCACGCAGGACGACACAGGCAGCGGCGGTGGCGCTGGCGGCGGCGCTCGCCGGGTGCAGCAACAAGCTCCCGGACGCGCAGCCGTTGGTGAAGCGGGCGGCGCTTCAGTCCTTCACGGACTGCGCCTCGCTGGAGGACTACATCGAGGACAACGCGGTGCTGGACATGCGCAGCCAGCTGGAACTGCAGCGGGACGGCTACGGCGGCGGGTGGAGGGGCTTTGGTGGGCCGGAGAAGATGGCTGCGGACGCGGCGGCCCCGAACGCGGCGGGGGGGGGCAAGGCCAACAGCGCGGCCCCTTCCGCCTACACCACCACCAACACCCAGGTGGCCGGGGTGGACGAGGCGGACTTCGTGAAGAACGACGGGACGCGCATCTTCGTCCTGTCCGGCAACAAGCTCTACAGCACGCTGTCCTGGCCCGCCTCCGCGCTGGCGCTGCAGGGCAGCCTGGAGCTGGAGGGCCACCCGCGGGAGATGTTCTTGGACGGGGACACCGTGGTGGTCTTCAGCGCCGTGTACCAGTCCTACCCGCTCGACAGCGGCAACGGCGGAGGGGCGGTGGGGGAAGCGGCGGAGCCGGGGTACATCGGCTCGCCGTGGTACGGCTACACCAACGCCACCAAGGTGACGGTGGTGGACGTCTCCAACCTGGCCCAGCCGGTGGCCGCGCGCGCCTGGTACCTGCCGGGCGACTACGCCAACTCGCGCCGGGTGGGGCAGTCCGTGCGGCTGGTGCTGCGGGACAACTTCCGGTGGCCCTCGGCGGTGAAGTGGTGGGTGGACTGGGAGGAGGGGCTGGAGAACGACCAGCCGAAGCTGCGGGCGAAGTACGACGCGCTCATCGCCCAGAACGAGTCCACCATCCGCTCGGCCGCGCTGTCTGACTGGCTGCCCGAGGGAAAGCTGACCCAGCCGGACGGCTCCCAGGTGACGCTGCCGTACGCGTGCACGGACTTCGCCCACGTCAACGCCCCCACCCGCAACGGGCTGGTGACGGTGGCAACCCTGGACCTGAACAACCCGCAGCCATCCCTGCAGCGCGTCTCGGTGGTGGGCGAGGTGGGGGAGATCTTCGCCTCCCACACGAACCTCTACGTCACCAACCGCCACTGGTGGTGGTGGCCGGCCCCCGGGCAGGCGGACCACACCTACCTCCACAAGTTCGACATCTCGCAGCCGGACACCACCACGTACGTCGCCTCGGGCGGAGTGGCGGGCCACATCGTGGACCAGTTCTCCATGGACGAGGACGCCGCGGGCTTCTTCCGGATTGCCACCACCACCACCAGCCGCGTGGCAGACGTGCTCAACCCGCTCAACACCTGGGGCATCCTGGAGACCACCAACCGCGTCTCGGTGATGGGGGAGAACGCCGGGGAGCTCGTGCTGGTGGGCCAGACGCCGGAGATGGCCAAGGGGGAGCGCATCTACAGCAGCCGCTTCGTGGGGACGAAGGGGTATGTCGTCACGTTCAAGCAGGTGGACCCGCTCTTCACGATTGATCTCACCAACCCACAGGCCCCCACCGTGGTGGGCGAGCTCAAGGTGCCGGGCTTTAGCAGCTACATCCACCCGCTGGGCCCCAACCACCTGCTCACCATTGGCACCTACATCCCGGAGAACAGCACCAACTGGCAGGAGCGGGCGCTGCAGCTGTCCATCTTCGACGTGAGCAACTTCGCCGCCCCGGTGCAGACGCACAACCATCTGGTGGGCACCGCCTCCAGCTGGAGCGAGGCGGCGTATGACCACCGCGCCTTCAACCACTTCCCGGCCAAGGGGCTGCTCGCCATCCCGTTCTTCGACTGGAGCTACAGCGCCGCCAACTACTGGGACAGCTTCCTCTCCGAGCTGCGCGTGTTCGGCGTGGACGCGCAGGCGGGCTTCACGGTGAAGGGCTCGCTGTCGCTGTCGGACCTGTACCGGGACTACGGCTACAACAGCTGGTCCTGGTACTGGAGCCCCGAGGTGAGGCGCAGCGTGATGGCGGATGACTACGTGTACGCCATCTCGGACGCCGGCATCCGCGTGGCCCACGTGGGCAGCCTGTCCACGCCCCTGGCCACGGTGAAGTTCGACGGGGTGAGCACCAAGCCGTAGCTGTCCTCGGCGTGGTGCAGGGTGCGCGAGGGGTGGCGTGCCGGGGAGTCCTCCCGGCACCCCGCCCCTCGGGTGTTTTCAGGGCGCTCGCATCTCAGTGACGCGCGCCGTTCGTCTTCGCGCCGCTGGGGCCGGGGAGAGGACCGTTTTTCGCCTGACACGGATTGCGCCCGGGCAGGGTGTCCCAGGTGCAATCCATTGCCAGCCCACGCGGCGCAGCACCCGCACCGACAAGCCTCGCCTTCCCTGCGGGTGTTTTCAGCCGGCGTGGCGCGTCTCCTCCAGCCGGTCCACGTCCCGCAGCTGGGGGAAGAGCCGGAGCCAGGCGGCCACCACCAGCAGCGTGCCCACCCCGCCGGCCACCACCGCGGGGACGGTGCCCAGGAGCTTCGCCGTCATGCCGGACTCGAACTCGCCCAGCTCGTTGGAGGCGCCAATGAACATCCCGTTCACCGCGCTCACCCGCCCGCGCATGGCATCCGGTGTGGCCAGTTGCTCCAGCGTGGCGCGCACCACCACGCTCACCATGTCCGCCGCCCCCAGCACCGCCAGCGCCAGCAGCGACAGCCAGGTGTTCCGCGAGAGGCCGAAGACGACGGTGGCCACCCCGAAAATCCCCACCCCCCAGAACAGCTTGTGGCCCGCCCGGCCCTGTAGCGGGTGGAAGGCCAGCCACACAGCCATGGCGGCGGCCCCGGCCGCGGGCGCGCTGCGCAAGAGCCCCAGGCCCCAGGGCCCCACCTTCAAGATGTCCTGTGCGTAGATGGGCAGCAGCGCCACCGCGCCCCCCAGCAGCACTGCAAAAAGGTCCAACGAGATGCTGCCCAGCAGCAGCTTCTGGCTCCACACGTAGCGGAAGCCGGCCAGCACCGAGTCCGCGGTGAGGGGCTCCGAGTCCCGGCTGCCGGGGCGGATGGACAGGGAGAGGACGAAGGCAAAGGCCGCAGCGGCCAGGGCGGCGGAGAGGGCGTAGACCGCCTTCGCGCCCCCGGCTCCATAGAGCAGCCCCCCGGCGGCGGGCCCCGCAATGGTGGCCACCTGCCAGCTGGTGCTGCTCCAGGTGACGGCGTTGGTGAAGTGCTCGCGCGGCACCAGCAGCGGCACCAGCGCCCCGCCCGCGGGCGAGCTGAATGCCCGCCCCGCGCCGAACAGCACCAGCACCCCGTAGATGAGCCGCACGTCCTGCGTGCCGGAGAGGGAGATGGCGAGCAGCAGCAGCGCAGACAGGGCATGCACCGCGTGGGTGCACAGGAGCACCACGCGGCGGTCACAGCGGTCCGCCACGTGGCCGCCGGGGAGCGCGAGCAGGATGAAGGGGAGGAACTGCAGCAGCCCCACCAGCCCCAGTGCGGCCGGGTCGCGGGTGAGGCTGTACACCTGCCACCCCACCGCCACGGACTCCATCTGCACCCCGAGGATGGAGACGAGCCGGGAGCCGATGTAGCGGCGGAAGTCCGGGTGCTGGAAGGCGGCGCGTGGCGGGACGAGGGACACGGTGGAGGCCGGGCCCTTACCGCGACGGAGTTGTTTTCGTCCATGTGCAGGGGGCGTACGGTGCGCGGTGCGTCGTCCCACGCCCTGCGTCCCCACCAGCCTCTGGCCCTTCACGCTCGAGGAGGAGGACGTTACCACCGGTACCGCCCAGTCGTCCGGGAACTGTCCATGAGCCTCTCCTCCCGAAGAAGAAGGGCCTCACCCGGCGCCACCCCGCGGCGTCGGTGTTGGTGGTGTTGGTGACGGGCGGCCTTGGGCACGCGCTGGCAAACCGCGCCCGCGGCCCTGAGGTGGAGGCGGTGCAGGCGCGCCGCGGGGAGCTGGTGCAAAAGGTGGTGGTGGCCGGGCGGGTGACGCCGCCGTCGCAGGTGCGGGTGGCCTCGCAGGTGGCGGGGACGGTGCAGGCGGGGCGGGAGCTGCTGGTGCTGGCGCGCACCGGGGCCACCCGGCTGCCGGTGGAGCCGGACGAGAAGAACCTGGCCTTCATCCGCCCGGGGCAGCGGGCGCTGGCCTCCGCGGACGCGTTTCCGCAGGAGCGCTTCGGCGCCGCGGTGGAGAGCGTGGCCCCGGGGGTGAACCCGGAGCGCGGCACAGCGGAGGTGAAGCTGTCCGTGCCGACGCCGCCGCCCTACCTGCGGCCGGACATGGCGGTGTCGTTGGAAATCGAGGTGGCACGGAAGGACGGGGCCGTCCTGGTGCCGGCCGAGGCGGTGCGGGACGTGGCCACCGCGGCAACGTGGGCGTGGGGGGTGCGGGAGGGGCGGGCGCAGCGGGTGGAGGTGAAGGCGGGGCTCTCAGGCGAGGGGAAGTTGGAGCTGCTCTCCGGCCCGCCCGAGGGGGACTGGTTGCTCACCGGCAAGGCCCCGGTGACGGAGGGCGGGCGGGTGCGGGTGAAGGCCCGGGCGGCAGGCGGCAAGCCGTGATGCCGTTCGAGCTCATGGCGGCGCTGCGCTTTCTGCGCGAGGGGCGCAGCCAGACGGCGCTCAGCTTCGCCGGGGCGTCCGTGGGGGTGGCGATCATCGTCTTCCTGTCTGCGCTCATCAACGGGCTGCAGGCCAACCTGGTGAAGCAGACGCTGGGGAGCCAGTCCCACCTGTTGGTGCGGACGCCGGACGAGGCGGCCCGCCCGCTGTCGGACGGGGACGGGGTGCTGCTGCTGCTGGACAAGCCGGCGCAGCGGCTGCGCAGCGTGGACGGCTGGCCGGAAGTGATGCGGCGCGTGGCGGAGACGCCCGGGGTGACGGCGGTGAAGCGGCCGGTGGCGGGCAGCGCGTTCGCCTCGCGGGGGAAGGCCAGCCGGGCCGTGGCGCTGCGGGGCGTAGAGCCGGAGACCTTCTCCGCCATCATCGACGTGAAGGGGCGGCTGCTGCGCGGAGAGTACCGGCTGCGCGGGGCGGAGGCGCTCATTGGCCGTGAGCTGGCGGACGACCTGGGGCTGTCCGTGGGGGACAAGCTGAAACTCTCCACCGCCGAGGAGCGCGAGGAGACAGCCACCGTGACGGGGGTGTTCGACCTGGGCAACAAGGACCTCAACCGGCGCTGGGTGCTGGAGCCGCTGCGCAGAGCGCAGACGCTGCTGGATCTCTCCGGCGGCGTCACCACGCTGGAGGCAAAGGTGGCGGAGCTCTTCGCCGCGGCGGAGGTGGCCGCCGAGGCGGCGCGGCGCACCGGGCTCACCGCGGAGAGTTGGATGAAGCTGAACGCGCAGCTGCTCGTGGCGCTGCGCAGCCAGGCGAGCAGCCGGGACATGATCCAGTTCTTCGCCGTCATCGCCGTGGCGCTGGGCATTTCCTCGGTGCTGGTGGTGTCCGTGGTCCAGAAGTCCCGGGAGATTGGCACCCTCAAGGCCATGGGGACC